>NZ_JBIBFR010000010.1:0-254637 GCF_042956125.1 Streptomyces sp. NPDC008313 | reverse complement strand
CCGCCCGCCCCCCCCACCCCCAGGGCGGCCCGGGCGCCCGCCCCGCCGCGGGGGGGCCCCCCCGCCCCCCCCCCGGGGGGGGGGCCCCGGCCCCGCCCCCCCCCGCGGGCCCCCCCCCCACGGCCGTGGGGCCTCGCGTGCGGGTGATCTCAGGGCAGCGGTTCCGCGGACGGGTACAGCGGGGACTGGTAGACGCCGGTCGCCAGCATCCGTACCTCGCCCGCCGGGCTGATCTCGGCGCGGAGTATGCCGGTCCGATCGCTGTACACCGGGTTCCCGCCCGGTCCGAGGGCGTCGGTCCGGTCGACGACCACCTCGTCCGCCGGGGCCGCGTCAGCCGTCGTGACGGTGCCGGCGGCGGCGCGCCGCCGGGTGAAGGTGAGCCGGTAGTGGTCCGGGGTCTGCATGACGACCTCCCGCTGAGGGACACTGATGCGGGCGAACAACACCTCCCTCCATCATGCGGCCGGATGACGCGGGCGGCAGAACGCGTACCACGCCGCCGCTCCTGCCCGCGAAACCCTCCGTGACCTCTCTCGCCTCCCGGCGCCCGGCAGTGTAGACATGGGCACATGGTCCGACTATTGGGTCGATCCCGGGCTCAGCCGGCCCAGCTTCCCGGTGGTGCGCGCGAGCGGCGCCGCCGGGGCGGCGCCCCGCGGGAGCGGGGACGGCGGTCCGGGCAGACACCGTCGACGGGGCCCGCGCCGGACGGGGACGGGCCGCGGCGCCGGTCGTTCGCGGCGCTGTGGTCGGCGCTCTCCGGTCGCAGCGTGGCCGGCCAGGTCTTCCTCCTGCAGGTCGTGATCGTGCTGGTGCTGGTGGTGTCCGCCGTCGTGGCGCTGGTGCTCCAGGTGCAGCACGACAGCACCCAGGAGGCCCGCAACCGGTCCCTCGCGGTCGCCCAGACCTTCGCCAACGCCCCGGGCACCCGTGCGGCATTGAAGGCTCCCGATCCGACGGCGGTGCTCCAGCCGCGGGCCGAGGCCGCCCGTGAGCTGTCGAAGGTGGACTTCATCGTCGTGACGAACACCGACGGCATCCGCTACACGCACCCCAAGCCGGACCGGATCGGCAAGAAGTTCGTCGGGACCATCGAACCGGCGCTGAAGGGACACGCGTTCACCGAGGAGATCAACGGCACCCTCGGTCCGCTGGTGCAGGCCGTGGTGCCCGTCAAGGCGCCCGACGGCACCGTCGAGGGCCTCGTCTCGGCCGGGATCACCACCGCGAACGTGGGCGGCGCCGCCAACCGGCAGATGCCGCTGCTGCTCGCCGCGGCCGCCGCGGCGCTCGCCCTGGCCACGGCGGGGACGGCTCTCGTCAGCAGACGGCTGCTGCGCCAGACCCGGGGCCTCGGCCCGTACGAGATGACCCGGATGTACGAGCACCACGACGCGGTGCTGCACTCCGTCAGGGAGGGCGTCATCATCGTCGGCGGCGAGGGCCGGCTGCTGCTCGCCAACGACGAGGCGCAGCGGCTGCTGGAGCTGCCCGCCGACGCCGACGGGCAGCAGGTCCTCGATCTGGGGCTGGACGCGGACACCGCGCGCCTGCTGGCGTCCGGGCGGGTCGCCACGGACGAGGTGCACCTGGTCAACGACCGTCTGCTGGCCATCAACCAGCGGCCCACGGACATACGGGGCGGACCGGCCGGCAGTGTCGCGACGCTCCGTGACTCGACCGAGCTGCGCGCGCTGTCGGGCAGGGCCGAGGTGGCGCGCGAGCGGCTGTCGCTGCTGTACGACGCCGGGGTGGGCATCGGGACGAGTCTGGACGTGACGGGGACCGCCGAGAACCTGGCGCGGGTCGCCGTGCCCCGGTTCGCGGACTTCGTGACCGTCGACCTGTCGGAAGCAGTGGTGAACGGGCAGGAACCGCAGGCGGTCAGCGCGCTGTGCCGGACCGCGTACAGCGGGATCCGCGACGACGCGCCCTTCTATCCGGTGGGCCGGCGGTTCACGTTCGTCGAGTCGTCGCCGCAGGCCCGCGGTCTCGCCACGGGGCGGGCCGTCCTGGAACCGGAGCTGCGCAGGGCCCCCGGCTGGCACGCGCAGGACCTGGAGATCTCCGCGAGGATCATGGACTACGGGATCCACTCCCTGATCACCGTCCCGGTGCGGGTGGGGACCTCGGTGATGGGCGTGGTCAACTTCTGGCGTTCCGAGAAACCCGTCCCGTTCGACTCGGAGGACCTGGCCCTCGGCGAGGAGCTGGTGGCCCGGGCGGCGGTCGCGATCGACAACGCGCGGCGCTACACGCGCGAGCACAGCATGGCGGTCACCCTGCAGCGCAGCCTGCTGCCGCGCAGTCTGCCCGAGCAGAACGCCCTGGACATCGCCTACCGCTACCTTCCCGCGCAGGCGGGGGTGGGCGGTGACTGGTTCGACGTGCTCCCGCTGTCCGGCGCGCGGGTCGCCGTGGTCGTCGGGGACGTCGTCGGCCATGGACTGCACGCGGCGGCCACCATGGGCCGGCTGCGCACCGCGGTCCACAACTTCTCCGCGCTCGACCTGCCGCCCGACGAACTCCTCGGGCTCCTCGACGAGCTGGTCAGCCGCATCGACCAGTACGAGGCGGCCGAGGACAGCAGCGCGGCCATCACCGGCGCCACCTGTCTGTACGCCGTCTACGACCCGACGTCCCGGCGCTGCACCCTGGCCCGCGCCGGTCATCCGCCGCCCGCGCTGATCCGCCCCGACGGGAGCGTCGGCTTCCCCGAGGTGCCGGCCGGCCCGCCGCTCGGCCTGGGCGGGCTGCCGTACGAGACGGTCGACCTGGAGCTGGAGGAGGGCACCCGGCTCGTGCTGTACACCGACGGGCTCGTCGAGGACCGGGGGCGGGACATCGACGCGGGCCTCGAGCTGCTGCGTTCCGCGCTGTCCGGGGCCGACCGGTCGCCGGAGGAGACGTGCCGGGCGGCCCTGGAGGCCCTGCTGCCGGACCGTCCCGGCGACGACATCGCCCTGATGGTCGCCCGCACCCACGCGCTCGGCCGCGACCGCATCGCCGAGTGGGACGTTCCGCGCGACCCGGCGGCCGTGGGCCGGGTGCGCGCCTCGGTGACCCGGCAGCTGGCCGCGTGGGACCTGGACGACATGGCCTTCACGACGGAGCTGATCCTCAGCGAGCTGGTCACCAACGCCATCCGGTACAGCACGGGGCCGATCCACGTCCGGGTGCTGCGGGACCGGCATCTGATCTGCGAGGTCTCCGACAACAGCAGCACCACGCCCCATCTGCGGCATGCCGCCATCACCGACGAGGGCGGGCGCGGCCTGTTCCTGATCGCCCAGCTCAGCGAGCGCTGGGGGACCCGGTACACCCCGGCGGGCAAGACCATCTGGTCCGAACAGCCGCTGCCCTGACGGGTGTACGTCCCGGGGGAGCCCGCTCGGGTGGGCGATCACCGGTGGCGGGCCACCCGGGCCGCTCTTAGCGTCGGCCCATGACACAACGACACATCGCCTACCTCGCCTGCGCCGCGGCCGTCATGGCGTCCGCACTGGCCGCGGCCCCGCCCGTCGACGGCAGGACCCACCGGGTGAGCCCCGGCGAATCCATTCAGAAGGCCGTGGACGCCGCGAAGCCGGGGGACACGATCGTCCTCTCCCCCGGCACCTACCGCGAGAGCGTCCGCATCACCACCTCCCGCCTCACCCTGCGCGGCACGGACGCCCGCAGGACCGTGATCACACCGAGCAAGAAGGCCGGCACGAACGCCTGCGCGAAGGCCGGCAGCGGCGTCTGCGTGACCGGGACGGCCGCGCACCCCGTCGAGAACGTCACCGTGCGCTCACTGACCCTCCGGGGCTTCGCCATGGACGGACTGTGGGCGAGCCGGACCGACCGGCTGCGCGTGGAGGGCGTGACCGCCGAGAAGAACGGCCGGTGGGGCATCGCGCAGGAGCGCTCGGTCCGCGGCGTCTTCCGGCACGACATCGCCGAGAAGAACGGGGACGCCGGACTGTTCATGGCCAACACCGTCGACTCCGAGGCCGGGGCCACCGACTCCAAGAGGGCCGTGATCAGTCACAACCGGCTGCTCGGCAACAGGATCGGCGTCACGGTCAGGCGGCTGCGCAACCTCACCGTCGCCGACAACGAGGCGGTGGGCAACTGCGCCGGCGTGTTCGTCGTCGGCGACGAGTCCAAGCCGCGCGCCGGTGCGCTGACCGTGCGCGACAACTACGTCCACGAGAACAACAAGTACTGCGCCAAGACGCCCCGCCTGCCGTTCCTCCAGGGCGTCGGCATCGTCCTCACGGGCACCGAGGACTCCCTGGTCACCCGGAACAGGGTCGAGGGCAACGTGGGCAAGTCCCCGCTCTCGGGCGGCATCGTGCTGTTCAAGAGCTTCGTGGGCGCCCCCAACCAGGGCAACGAGATCCGCGACAACGTCGTACGGCGCAACTCGACCGCCGACGTCGCCGACCGGGACACCTCCGGAAGGAACAACACCTTCCGCGGGAACCAGTGCGCGGTCTCCGAGCCCGCCGGAATGTGCTGACCGGCCTCCCGCCGGACACCCCCCTACGGCACGACAGCGAGAACGAGGCACTACATGACGACCGTTGATCCGGCTCCCCCGCCGCCCATGCGGCTGAGGGAGCTCGTTTTCGGGGCGGCGTGCGCCGCCGCCGTGCGCGCGGCCGCCCGCCTGGGCGTGGCCGACGCCCTGGAGGACACCCCCACGAGCGTGGAGGACCTGGCCGCCGCGGTGAAGACGCAACCGCACACCCTGCGGCGGCTGCTGCGCGCGCTGTCCTGCCAGGGGGTCTTCGAGGAACATCCGGACGGCACGTTCGCGCACACGCCGATGTCCCGGCTGCTGCGCGAGGACGACCCGCACAGCCTGCGGTACATCGCCCTGTGGTGCACCGAGCCGTGGACGTGGAACGTGTGGCCCCGGCTCGACGAGGCGGTGCGCTCCGGCCACGACGTCTTCCAGGACGTGTACGGCAGGGAGTTCTTCACCTACCTCAACGAGGACGCCCCCGAGTCGGCGCACGTGTTCAACAAGGCGATGACAACGTCCAGCGAGCAGTCGGCGCGGGACGTCGCGGACCTCCTCGACCTGCGGGACGCGTCCTCGGTCGCGGACATCGGCGGCGGTCAGGGCCAGGTCCTGGCCAGCCTCCTGGAGCGGCACCCCGCCCTGCACGGCACCCTCCTCGATCTGCCCGGAGTGGTGGAGAACGCCGATCCGCGCCTGCGCGGCCGGGGCGCGCTCGCCGACCGGGTGAGCATCGTGCCCGGAGACTGCCGTGAGGACATCCCCGTCCAGGCGGACGTGTACATCATCAAGAACATCCTGGAGTGGGACGACGACAGCACCCGCAGGGCGCTGGCGAACGTCACCTCGGCGGCGCGCCCGGGTGCCCGGGTCGTCGTCATCGAGAACCTCGTGGACGACACCCCGTCCATGAGGTTCACGACCGCCATGGACCTGCTGCTCCTCCTCAACGTCGGCGGTGCCAAGCACACCCGGCAGAGCATGGTCGACCGGCTGACCGACGCGGGCCTGGTCATCGGCGAGATCCGCCCGGTCAACTCCTATCTGCACGCCTTCGAGTGCACCGTCCCGGGCTGACCGGGACACCGACGAGCCGCCGGCCCCGCGAGAGGATTCGCGGGGCCGGCGGCTCGTTCGTGGGGCGCTCGTCCGGTCAGCTGCCGGCGTCCCGGTCCCAGCGGTAGAAGCAGTGTGCCATCGCGTCCTTGGGGCTGCGCCAGGTCTGGGGGTCGTACGCGCTGACGTACGCCGACAGCCTCTCGCTGACGTCGCGGAACTCGGGGTGCCCGGCCACCTTGGCGATGGCGGGCGCGGGATCCCGCTCCGCCTCCATGAAGTGCAGGTAGACGTCGCCGAACTGGAAGAGGCTGCGCCGGGTGACACCGACCAGGTGCGGGAGTTCACCGCTGTCGGAGGCGGCGAACACGTCGGCGATCGCGGGCGCCGCGTGCGGTGCCATGCGGGCGACGATCAGGGCGTGGTGCATGGGTGTCCTTCCTGAGCCGGCGGTCAGCCGGGCGTGACGGGCGCGGTGGCACGGTCGCGGGCGAGCTGCTCGATCCGGTCCCGGATGAGGGCCATCTGGGTGCGGGAGTTGCGGTTGATGTTGTCCGTCATCCAGTCGTCGTCGACCGGCGCGTCGGGCTTCATCGCGAAGTCCTGCACCCACCGCATCAGCGTGCCGTCGGGTGTCTCCGCGTACTCCCACCGGATGTCCATGTGCGCGAAGGGACCCGTCTCGACCCGGCGGGCCCTGACGGTGAGCGCGTCGCGGTCCATGGTCCGCTCGGACACCCAGCTCCAGACCTTGCCGTTGTCGTCCGGGTGCATGGTGAGCCGGAACGTCGTCGAGTCGCCGTCGCGGGAGAGGACTTCGAGGGACGCGTACTCGCTGAACAGCCGCGGCCAGTTCTCGATGTCGTTGGTGATGTCCCAGACGAGGTCGAGGGGAGCGTCGATGGTGACGCTGTTGTCGGTGTGTCCTGCCACTTCAGGCTCCAGACGTGAGGGTGCTGTTGATGAGGTCGAGGAACTCGCGGGGGGTCTTGCAGCGCTCCGAGTCGGGGGGAAGCGGCCGGCTGTACCGGTTCTCCAGCTCGCCGACGATGCCGAGCAGCGCGAGGGAGTCGAGGCCGAGCTTCTCGAACGGCGTCTCGGGCGAGCGTTCCAGCTCCGCCGCGTCGACGGTGATCCCGGCGGCCTTCTTCATGAGGGCGGCCAGTTCGGTGAGCGTCACTTCGGTGGTGATCATGCGGTTCTTCTCCTTACCGCCCGGTGCTACCGGGCGTGGTCGGCGCCGCGGCGCAGGACCAGCGCCGCGTTGGAGCCCATGAGTCCCCTGCTGAGGACCAGGGCCGTGCGCAGCTCGGCGGGGCGAGCCTGCGTTCTCACCAGGTCGAGGTCGTGGCAGATGTCGAACACGTTGGGGGTGGGGGGGACCACGCCGTGTTCCATCGCGAGGACGGCGGCGACGGTGTCCAGGACGGGCGCCCCGCAGTAGGCGCGTCCGGTACCGGTCTTGGGCGCGGTGACGGGCACCCGGGTGCCGTGGGCCCCGAGGGCGTCGGCGAGGGCCAGGGCCTCGGCGCGGTCGGCCTCCGGGACGCCGAGGGCGTCGGCGAAGACGACGTCGATCTCCTCCGGGGCGCAGCCGGCCTCGTCGAGGGCGTGGCGGATCGCCTCGGCGAGCCCCTCCCTGGACCGCTCCCACCGGGAGGCCCCGGTGAACGTGGCGCCGTGGCCGGCGATGGTGGCGCGCACGGCGGCTCCGCGGTCGCGGGCACGGGTCTCGTCCTCGACGACGAGCATGGCGCCGCCCTCGGCGGGTACGAAGCCGCAGGCCGCCTCGGTGAAGGGCCGGTAGGCCCGGTCGGGGTCGTCGACGGTGCTGAGCTCGGGGTAGCCGAGCTGGCAGACCATCGAGTACGGGGCGAGCGGCGCCTCGGCGGAGCCGACGACCACCGCGCCGGTGCCGCGCCGGACGGCGCCGGCGGCGTGCGCGAGGGAGTCAAGGCCGCCCGCCTCGTCGCTGGCGACCACCCCGCAGGGTCCCTTGAAGCCGCCTCGGATGGAGATCTGGCCGGTGCTGGCGGCGTAGAACCAGGCGATGGACTGGTAGGGGCCGACGTACTTGGAGCCCTGGCCCCAGAGTTTCTGCAGTTCGCGCTGGCCGAACTCGCCGCCGCCGGATCCGGCGGCGGTGACGACGCCGATCGCGTACGGATCCGCGGGGTCGCCGTTTCCGAGGCCCGCGTCGTCGAGGGCGAGGGCGGCGGCCGCCATCGCGAAGTGGCTGAACCGGTCGGTCTGCACGAGGAAGCGTTCCTCGATGAGATCCGAGGCGTCGAAGCCGCGGACCTCGCCCGCGACCCGCAACGGCAGGTGGTCGCAGCCCTCGCGGGTGATGCGGTCCAGGACGCCGAGGCCTTCCCGGACCGACTTCCAGTAGGCGTCGACCCGAAGGCCGTTGGGAGCGACGACGCCCATGCCGGTGACGGCCGCGCGTCGGGGGCGCTGTGTACTCATGGTGTCCTCCCGCCCGGCCCGGTCAGCAGGACCGCGGACTGGAAGCCGCCGAATCCGCTGCCGACGGACAGCACGTTGTCCAGCTTCCGCGGGCGGGCGGTGCGGGGCACGTAGTCCAGGTCGCACTCGGGGTCGGGGGTCTCGTAGTTCGCCGTGGGCGGCACCACCTGGTGGGTGAGCGCGAGGACGCAGGCGACGACCTCGATCGCGCCGATCGCGCCGAGGGAGTGCCCCACCATGGACTTGATGGAGCTCATGGGCGTCTCGTAGGCGTGGGTGCCCAGGGACCGCTTGACCGCCGCGGTCTCGTGCCGGTCGTTCTGCCGGGTGCCGCTGCCGTGCGCGTTGACGTAGTCGATCAGCGCGGGGTCGAGGCGCGCCTGGTCCAGGGCCGTGTCGATGGCGCGGGCCATCTCCAGGCCCTCACTGGTCAGACCGGTCATGTGGTAGGCGTTCCCGTAGGTGGCGTAGCCGCTGATCTCGCAGTACACGTGGGCCCCGCGGGCACGGGCGTGCTCGTACTCCTCCAGGACGAGCACCGCCGCGCCCTCGCCCATCACGAAGCCGTTGCGGTCGGCGTCGAAGGGCCGTGAGGCGTGCGCGGGGTCGTCGTTGTTGGGTGAGGTCGCCTTGATGGCGTCGAAGCAGGCCATGGTGATCGGGGATATGGGCGAGTCCGACGCTCCGGCTATGCAGATGTCGGCGCGGCCCTCCTCGACGGCGTGGAAGGCGTAACCGATCGCGTCGAGCCCGGAGGTGCAGCCCGTGGAGACGGTCTGCACCGGTCCCTGCGCGCCGAAGCGTTCGGCGACGACCGAGGCGAGGGTGCTGGGCGCGAACGCCATGTGCAGCTGCGGCTCGGCGGCCCGGTGGTCGACGTCCCAGCGCTTCCCGCCCTCGCTGACCAGGACGTAGTCGTGCTCCAGGCGTGTGGTGCCGCCGACCGCGCTGCCCAGGGAGACCGCGATCCGCCAGGGGTTCTCCGCGGCGGTGTCGAGTCCCGAGTCGCGCACGGCCTCGCCGGCGGCGACCACGGCGAACTGGATGTAGCGGTCGGCGTGCAGGCTCAGCTCGGCGTCCAGGCCGTGTGCGAGCGGCTCGAAGTCGCATTCGGCGGCGATGCGCGAGCGCAGGCCCTCGGGGTCGAACAGGGTGATGCCGCGGGTCGCGGTACGGCCGTTCGAGAGAAGGTCCCAGAACGCCGGTGCGCCGATGCCGCCCGGTGCGACCACACCGATACCGGTGACGGCCACCCGCCGGGTCACTTTATGGCCCCACTTCGCTCGGACGACCGTCCGTGGTCCGCGACGGACGTGCCGGGTCCGCCGACGGCCAGTTCGGTGCCGCTCAGCGACTCCTCGCCGTCGGTGACCTCCGTGTCGACGTGGCCGAGGCTCGGACGGGGCGCGAGCGGGCCGAGGTGGAAGACCATGCGGGCCTCCGCGTCGCCGACGTTGCGGAAGCGGTGGCGCATGTGCTTCGGGATCATCAGGCCCTGGTCGGTCCCGAGCCGGCGGGTCTCGCCGTCCAGGTCCACTTCGAGCGCGCCGGTGACCACGTACACGAACTCCTCGGAGTACGGGTGGTAGTGCTCACCGATCCGCTCGCCGGGCTGGACGATGGCCAGGCCCATGAATCCGCTGGTGGAGCCCACCGTGGCGGGCGTGAGCATGGCCCGCAGGTCACCTCCGCGTCTGCGGTTGGGTTCCGTCTCGCTCAGGTCCACGATGCGTGGCTGCTGATTGGCCATGGTTGGTTTACCTCCGAGGGTGGCGGGGACGTCCGGTCGGCGGCCGTGTGCGCGGGCCGCCGGTGCCGGTCAGGAGTCCGCCGAGGTGCGGTCGGTGACGGGCATCATGTCGGTGTGGGACAGGAGACGGTTGACGTTGCGTTCCGTCTCCAGGGAGCCCTCGACGCCGATCGCGGCGCCGTCCAGGAGGCGCTCCAGTTCGGCGGCCTTGCGCGGGCCCTTGATGCCGAGGGAGGCGAACGGGTCGGTGTCCAGCTCGCCCGTCAGGTCGATGAGCCGCATCACGGTGTCGTCGCGCTGGAAGACGGTGCTGCGGTACACGGGGCTGTCGGGGTCCTCCGCCGCGGCCTCGTCCTGGTCGGCGAGGAAGCGGGCCAGTTCCATCCCGTGGCCCGTCTTCGCCGGGAAGTACAGCGCGTGACGCCGCAGGCCGGCGGGTTCGGGCCGGTCGGCGACCACGTGGTGCACCGCGGGCAGCGCGGCCCGGGTGAAGAAGACGCGCGCCGAGTCCGGGTCGGTGAGGTCCCGGTCCTGTTCGAGGTAGGGGTTGATGGCCTCCTCGACCGCCCGTACCCCGGGCTGGCGCGCGACGTGGCGCAGCGCGGCGAGCAGGTCGCCCTCCACCTCCACGGCCCGTACGACACGGTTGCCGTGCATGAACAGCGAGGTCCGGCGCAGCCGAGTGTTGTCGTCGACGCGGGCCTCGGGCGACTTGTACTTCGACAGGTGCTCCGCGACCTTCGACTCGGAGCCCGGCTTGACGGTGAACGTCAGGGCGTGGCGCGCCACGCCGTCGCCGACCCGGGCGGGCACCTCGGGGGCGGTCGTGGCGGTGTGCGGATGGGTGGGGCTGGTCTCCCGCAGGATGCTGTAGCGCATCGACCGGGTGTCCCTGACGCAGCTGTGCATGGGCCTGACGGTCTCGACGTGCTCCTCGCTGTTGACCCAGGCGAGGAAGGGCGGGGCGCTCTCCCATTCGCTGGTGATGAGCCACTGCGAGGGGTTCTCGATGGACTGGCACAGCTGGTCGCTGATGTGGCCGGGGACGGAGGCGACCTGGTTGCGCATGTGCTCGTAGGCGTCGAGGAACTGCTGCTGGGCTCCTTCGTACAGGTCGAGCAGCAGGATCACCCGGAGCCTGGAGCCGTCGAACACCGACTGCGATATGCGTCCCGAAGTGGTCATCCGGCGCACCTCTCCTCTTCTTGACTGCGCGTTCACGGGAAGGCGGGCGCGAGGGCCGAGTCCGATGGTCCGGGGGCCGCCATGAGCCGATCGTCGACGCGGGCGCCGGGGACCGCGAGTTCCGTGGAGCGGACGAGTGAACTGCGCCATTCGGGTGCGCGGGCGCGCGAACCGTCCGCGAAGGGAATGCAATGTGAATCCCGACCCTGACTCGCGTCGCAGGTGACGCTGGAGGCATTCAATGAACCGATCGGAAGAGGCCGAGGAGACCGGTCACCACACGCCGGTCCTCGTCGTCGGCGGCTCGCTGGTGGGCCTGGCCACCTCGTTGTTCCTCGGACGTCTCGGCGTGCCGCACGTCCTCGTCGAGCGACACGCGGGCACGTCGATCCATCCGCGGGGACGCGGCAACAACGTCCGCACGATGGAGCTGTTCCGGGTGGCGGGGGTCCGGCGGCGGATCGAGGAGGCCGCCTCGGTCCTGGCGGACAACCACGGCATCCTGCAGACGCCGAGCCTGGTGGGCGACGCCGGCGAGTGGCTGTTCAAGGAGATCGACCCGGGCGGCGGGCTGGCGCGGTTCAGCCCGGGCGGGTGGTGCCTGTGCAGCCAGAACGACCTGGAACCGGTGCTGCTGGAGAGCGCCCGCGCCCTGGGCGGGGACCTGCGCTACGCGACGGAGCTGATGTCGTTCGAACAGGACCGGGACGGGGTCACCGCCCGGGTCAAGAGCCGCGAGACCGGCGAGCACACGACACTGCGCGCGGACTACCTGGTCGCGGCGGACGGCCCGCGCAGCCCGGTCCGCGAGCAGCTCGGCATCGGGCAGACCGGTCCCGGGGACCTGTTCCACAACGTGAGCGTCACCTTCACCTCCCGCAGGCTCGCGGACACGGTCGGGGACCGGCGCTTCATCGTCTGCTATCTGACACGTGAGGGCGCCGACGGCGCCCTGCTGCCGGTCGACAACCGGGAGCACTGGGTGTTCCACGCCCCCTGGCACCCCGAGCGGGGCGAGACGCTGGAGGAGTTCACCGACGAGCGGTGCGCCGAGCACATCCGGCGGGCCACGGGGGTGGAGGACCTGGACGTGGAGATCACCGGCCGGGCCGCCTGGCACGCCGCCGAGCGGGTGGCCGAGCGGTACGCGGACGGCAGGGTCTTCCTCGCCGGTGACTCGGCCCACGAGATGTCCCCCACGGGGGCTTTCGGCTCCAACACCGGTATCCAGGACGCGCACAACCTGGCGTGGAAGCTGGCGGCCGTGCTGGGCGGCTGGGCCGGCCCGGGACTGCTGGACTCCTACGACGCGGAACGGCGTCCCGTGGCGGAGGCGACCAGCGCCCGCGCCTCGTCGCGGTCGGTCGAGCACAGTCACCCCGGGTACGAGCCCGGTCCTTCGGCGCTCACCCCGGGGGGCCGGCGGGGCGGCATCCTGAACGTGGCGCTGGGCTACCGGTATCCGCGGGGCGCGGTGGTGGGGGCCGACCCGCGGACACCGGTGGTGCCGGACGCGATGCGGCTGACCGGGGAACCGGGGAGCAGGGCGCCCCACCTGTGGGTGGAGAGCTCCGGCGCGCGGATCTCCACGCTGGACCTGTACGAGCGGTCCATGGTCCTGCTGAGTTCGGCGGACGGCGCGGGCGGCTGGCACGCCGCCGCGCGGAGCGCCGCGCGCGGGATGCGGGTACCGCTCGACGCGTACCGGATCGGCGGCGGCCCCGACGCGGAGCTGTCCCCCGAGGGCGGCGCGGACTGGGCGGCGGCGCACGGTGTGACCGCGGACGGCGCGGTGCTGGTGCGCCCCGACGGCTTCGTGGCGTGGCGGTCCGAGGGTGCCCGGGAGGACCCGGAGGCGGCGCTGCGGGAGGCGCTCTCGGCGGTTCTTGACAAGGGCTGATGCCGGACGGCCCGGGGCGCGGCGGGGCGGGGACGGTGACCCGTACGGGGCAGACATCCGGTCACCGCTCCCGCCGGCCCGGGCCGGAAAGTACGATCAACAAATGTCTGACGCGACCGAAACCACGCCCGGCTGGCTGACTTCCGACGAACTCGAGTCGAGCCGCGCGCGCCTGCCGATCCTGTACGTAGAAGCCGTGCCCGTGCGTGTCGACGACGCCGGCGAAGTCACCGGTATCGGCCTGCTGCTCCGCATCGGGCCCGACGGAACGGTCAGCCGGACCCTCGTCTCGGGCCGTGTGCTCCACCACGAGCGGGTCAGGGACGCCCTGCTGCGCCATCTGGAGAAGGACCTGGGCCCGGTGGCGCTGCCCCGGGTGCCCGCCTCGCTGCAGCCGTTCACGATCGCCGAGTACTTCCCGACGCAGGGCGTCACCCCGTTCCACGACCCGCGCCAGCACGCCGTGTCGCTCGCCTACATCGTGCCGGTCGCCGGTGACTGCCGTCCCCGGCAGGACGCGCTCGACCTGGTCTGGGTCACCCCTCAGGAGGCCGCGTCACCGATGGTCCAGAACGAGATGCCCGGCGGGCGGGGCGTGCTCCTCAAGCAGGCCCTCGCGCACATCGGCTGTCTTTCATGAGGAGCCCGGCAGGGCGGTGAAGCCCATAAATTCACCCTTTCGGGCGACAGATCTGTTTTAACCAGCGCAAGTGTTTGACGGTCCGTTAGTTTCCGTGTCCCTACTTCGACACACGGGAGCGACGTGGCCGATTCGAGCCTCCCCGAGCACCGCTTCAGCCTCACGGAGGCGACCCGGCTGCTGTGCGCCGGTGTCTACCAGGACGCCGCCTTCCGGCGCCGGGTCGTCGACGAACTGGTCGAGCACAGGGAGCGGCCCGTGGCCCCTCCGCTGGGTTTCGACGTACTGCCCGTGCTCGCGCACGCGCTGCGCGTCACCCGGCAGGAGTCGCGGACCGCCGCACTGATGCTCGCCGCCTGGTGCGGTTTCGTGCTGTCCGACGTGGTCATGTTCTGGGACGGCGTCGCGGACCGCTGGGGCGACGGCGCGGACGTCGGCTTCGGCGACGTGTTCACCGCGTTCTTCCAGGGCGACGAGAAGCTCGCCGCCGGACTGCCCCTGCCGCCGTCGCTGCTCTACGCCCTGGTCACCCTCTGCCTCTGGTTCGCGAACGCGCTGCGCGGCGCGGGTTCCGGGGGATGGCAGGCGGGACTGCCCGACCCGGTGGCGAAGGCGGCGGACGGCGTCGGCCGGATGGCCGTCCTCGGCGCCACGGTGTTCGCCCTGATGTACTGGTACTGGTTCGTGGTCGGCGGCGTCCGGGGCGATGTGCAGACCCCGTACCCCCTGATCTTCCCGCTGCTCATCGCCATGATCGCCTGGTGGCACCAGACCACGCAGCGGCGCGCGCTGTGCCGCTGGCTGGCCCGCTGGACCTTCCCCGAGGCCACCCAGCCCGCCCTGCCGCCGGGACCGCTGTACGAGGATCTGATCCGTGACATCCGCCGCGAGCAGGAGGCGGCGCTCACCCTGTACGACGTGGACAGCCCGTTCGTCGGGATGGGCACCCGACGCAAGTCCTGGTCCTTCGCGATGGAGCTGCGCAGGCTGCCCCCGGGGAAGCCCGGCGTCCCCTCCCCCGGCCCGGACGCGAACGGCGCTCCGCTGCCACGTCAGAAGACCGGGCAGCTCACCGCCTCGGGCGTCCTCGCCATGATCGAGCCGCAGTTGATGCGGCTGCGCGAGTCCGCCGCGCTCACCGGCAAGGACCGGCTCAGCCGGCTGGAGACCGACCGGTTCGTGTACCTGCCGGGCGGGGTCGGCCGCGGCGAGGAACTGCACGTCGGCGCGGACTCCGCGCCGGCCCTGCCGCCGGGCAGCGCGCCCCCGGGCCCGGGCACCTGCGTGTACGACCCCGTCCAGGTCGACGCCCACCTCCGGGAGGCCGTCGACGAGGGCGGCGAGGGCCGCCGCGTCTTCCTGCGGATCAGGATCGGCGCCTGGCACGAGCAGGTCGTGGTGACCGTGCTGGTCCGCGTCCACACCCAGGGCGGAATGCTGGTGCTGGAGGTGGCGCCGCATGTACTCGGCCCTGTCCGGGCGGACTTCAAGGCCGTCGACGCCATGGTGGAGAAGCTTCCCGAGACCTGGGGCCGCGGCGCCCTGCGCGCCCTGCGCGACGGACCGGCCATCGGGCTGAGCACGGGGATCGGCGCGCTGGCCACGGTCGCGAGCGCCTTCACCGCGAACGCCGCCGACGAACGGACGCCGGACGTGCCCCGCATGTCACTGCGGCAACTGGCCGCCGGGACCGCCCTGTCGCCGTTCCAGAACATGGACGCCGACCGCTACATCAAGACGGTCGAGGAACGCATCGTCAACGGCGTGCGCCAGGCCCTCAAGGAACACGGCTACCGGACGGACGAGTTCGAGCAGCACGTCTACCAGGTCAGCGGGGGCGGCGTGTTCATCAACGACATGTCGGGCGGCGCGGTCTCCACCGGCAGCCACGGCAGTGCCTCGCACACGACCAACCCCGGGCCCCCGCACGCGGGTTCCCACTAGACACCGGCCATCCGGCACCCGACACGAAGGGCTTCTCACCATGAGCGGCAGCGCGGAACACGACGGCCACGAGACCGAGGGCCGGGGTGGCACCGGACACGGCGGGGTGAGCATCGGCTCGATGAGCGGCGGCTCCGTCGCCACCGGTGACCACGGCGTCGCGAACTCCGTCAACACCACCTCGACCGGACCCGACGCGGCGCACCGCGAGCTGCTGGAGGCCATCCGCGCGCTGCGCGGGCAGTTGCCCTCGGCGGACCGCAGCACCGAGGACACCGCTCTCGACGGTGAACTGGCCGACACCGAGGCCGAGATCGTCCGGGCCGGGGCCGTGGCCCCGGCGCGGCTGACCCGGCTGCTGGCAGGGGTGCGGCGGTGGCTCGGTTCGCAGGCCGCGGCGGCGGGGGCGGTCGCCTCGGCCACGGCCGTCGTCCAGGGCATCGCCCAGCTTCTGTGACGAGGGACGGAACGACCAGTCGATGACGAGCGCAGTACGGCGACACGGAGGCCCGCGGCCATGAAGGTGTTCGACAGCGAGCGGCAGGAGTGGGCCGGGTCGCCGCACGAGCGGGTCTTCCCCGTCGACCAGTACCTCGACGTCCGGCGCCAGCGGGACATCCGGCTGCGGGCGGCGGCGGTGCTCGCCGCGGCCGGTCTCTGCTTCGGTGTCTGGGCGCTGGGCTGGAAGGACGAGCCGGAGCCCTACCGCGAACCGGCCACCAGCGGGCAGGACGCGTCGGCCGACGGCGGCGGCGGGGAGGCGGCCACACCCGGCGGGACACCGTCGGGCGACGCGTCCGACGACATGTCCGACGGCGCCGACGAGGACACGTCGGGGGAGTCGGCCGCCGCGCTCCCCGACGGCTACCACGAGTACCAGGACCCCGAGGGCTTCCGTATCGCACTGCCCGACGGCTGGGAGCGCGACAGCCTGAAGTCGCAGTACGGCATCAGGGTGGTCTCCTACCGCGACCCGGGCGGCATCCGGCGGCTGCAGGTGTTCCAGTTGATGGAGACCTCCCCCTACGCCTCGCTGCAGGCGGCGCAGAAGGAGGCGAAGCGGCTCGACGGGTACGCGATGATCTCGCTCCAGGAGGTGCCGGGCGACCCTGGGCAGGCCGCCGAGCACGAGTACCGGGCCGACGAGGTCGCGGGCGAGCAGAACGCCGGCACCACCCGGCACGTGATCGACCACCGCTTCGAGGCCGCGGACGGCGAGCGGTACGCGCTGGTGGCCTACGGCGCGGACGACGACGGCGGCGACGACGAGCGGGAGCTCGTGGACACGGCGGCGCTCTGGTTCTGCCCGCCGGGCTCGACCTGCCAAGCGCCGGCGGCCGGCTGACGGGGCCCGGCGTCGCGCGGGCTCCCCGGCCCTCTGGGCGGACGGCTCGCGTCAACCCGGGCGGCCGCACGGGGGTATGACCGCGGCCCGGCGCGGGCCGGGCGGGAGGGGCGCCCGGCGGCGCGCGGGCGACCTCGGTTCACGGGTCGCGACCTGCACTGTCCATACTGGGGTGACGACGTCCACCGCCTCCCACCGACAGAGTGACCCATGGCCAAGCCCCCCACCGCCCCCGACACGATCCCGGACTCGGTCTGGCTGACGCGCGGGCGCCACGTCGGGCCCGCCCCGCAGGACATCCTCAGGGAGCACCTGCGGGCGCTGCGGGCCGGCGAGACGATCGAGAGCTTCCTGGAGGTGGAGCCCTCCACCCACCGGCACGCCCATGTCTTCGAGGCCCGCTGGCGGGCGGTCGACGGCATCACGGTGCGCGCCCGGCTCACGCTCGACGCGCACGACGGCGCGGACGCCGAGTGGGACTGGGTGCTGGCCGCCGAGGCGGACCTGCCCTGGGACCCGTCGTGGCCCTCGCCTGCCACCGTCTTCTGGCCCGACAGGGCCGACGTGTCCTGGGACCACGACGCCGTCGCCGGTCTGCGGCTGCGCGACACCAACGCGCTGCCGCAGGACGACAAGGTACTGCGCCGGCTGCTCAAGGAGTGCGCCCAGCAGAGCTGGAGCATCAACGTCGTCGTCCACGAGGCGATGACTCCGGACGAACGCGGCCGTCTCCCCCTGGCCCGGCTGCTGCCGCCGGGGCTCCGCCACCGCGTCGTGGAGCACCGGGCCGCCCCCGAGCGCTTCCAGGCCGTCAACTGGGCGCTGTACGACCTGGGGGTGCGGGTGCCGCGCGGTGGCGCCGTCATCCTGCCGTGCGCGCCCGCCCCGTCCGGGTTCGACGTGCAGGACTTCACCGTACGCAGTGTGTTCCTGGACGGCTCCGAGCCGGCGGAGCTGCTCGGCAAGATCGTGGAGTACGCGGCGCTGCCCCGTCCTCTGCCGGACCGGGCCCGCGAGCCGGTCACGGCGCTGCGGGACAACTGGCATCTGTGGACGGTGGAGGAGCAACTGGCGCACGCCCGCGCCCAGGTGGAGGCGTACGCCGAGGCGCTGGAGGCCATGACCAGGTCGCGCGACCTCTACCGGGAGGCGGCGGAGCTCGCCCATGCCGCCCTGGCCGAGAGCAGGTCGGGCGGCGGCGCGGCGCTCCCGGCGCTGGGCGGGGCCGCCGGACGCGAGGGTTCTCCGCTGCGCCGGCTGACACAGACGTTCCAGCGGTGGAACGGCGGCGCCGGATCACGCCGTATCGGCGGCGGCCGTGACGATGATCCGACAGAATCACGGGGATGATCCGGTGCCGCCGCGGCGGCCGCTGTACCCACGACGCCCTCCGGGGCGCGGGGAGGGGAAAGACGTGAGTGACAACCAGCCGTCGGGCGTGGCGGGGAGACTGAACACCTCGGTGGCGCACAACGCCCGGGTCTGGAACTTCTGGGTGGGCGGCAAGGACCACTACGAGGTCGACGAGCGGGTCGGCGAGCAGGTCGCGTCGATGTTCCCGGTGATCCGGGACGTGGCCCGCGCCGACCGGGACTTCCTGGGGCGCGCGGTGCGGCTGCTGGCCGACGAGCGCGGGATCCGCCAGTTCCTGGACATCGGCACGGGGCTGCCGACCGTGGACAACACGCACGAGATCGCCCAGCGGGTCGCGCCCGAGTCCCGGATCGTGTACGTGGACAACGACCCCATCGTGCTCGCGCACGCCCGCACCCTGCTGACCAGTACCGCCGAGGGGTCCACCGACTACATCGACGCCGACGCGCACGACCCGGACGCCATCGTCCGGGAGGCGGCCACGACCCTGGACTTCGGCCGGCCGGTCGCCGTGATGATGCTGGGCATCCTCAACTTCGTCCTGGACACCGACCGTGCCCGCGACATCGTCCGCCGTGTCATGGCGGCGGTCCCCTCGGGCAGTCACCTCGTGCTGACCCACCCCACCACGGACGCCGATCTGGGCGGCGAGGGCAACGTCGAGGCGATGAGGTTCTGGAACGAGAACGCCACTCCGCCGATCACCGCTCGCGGCCGGGCGGAGGTCGCCTCCTTCCTCGACGGCCTCGACCTCCTGGACCCCGGTCTGGTGGCGTGCTCCCAGTGGCGTGCCGAGGAGTCCTCCCCCGTGGTTGTGCCGCAGTTCGGCGCGGTCGCGGTGAAGCCCTGACCGAGGGCGCGGCAATGCCCGGGCGGGTTCCGCCCGGGCGGGTCGGCGCTCAGCCCGCGGGCCCGGCGAATCCGGTCGTCCGGAAGGACGTCCGGTCCCGGTCCGTCGTGCCGTCGGTGATCCACCAGTGGGTGGGGTTCTCGCCGTAGAAGCCGAACAGTGCGTCGGCGGCCCAGGCGAGGACCAGTTCGTCGTGGCCGTCGCCGTCGAAGTCGGCCGCGTCCACGGGGCGGGCGCGCCGCCACCTCGCGCGGATCTTCCCGCCGTCGGCGCGGGCCGGCCCCTCACGCCGCACGTCGGTGCGCCGGTCCCCGTCGATGAGGGTGGCGCCCTCGTACGTGGCGACCAGGATGCCGTCGCGTCCGTCGCCGTCCGGGTCGGCGGCCACGAACCCGCCGGGGCCGTAGTCGGTGGCGGCGCCCTTCGGTGCCCGCGGCAGCCGGTGGGTGACCGCTTCGGCGCCGCTGCCCGGGTAGACGGCGAGCGATCCGTCGACCTCGGGGGGCTCCGTCTCGTACCCGGGCTCGTCGTTGCGGCTGCCGTCGTCCCCCACGGCCACGTCACGCCGGCCGTCGCCGTCGAAGTCACCGAAGGCGTGCGCGCCGCCGCGGCGCAGTTCCGTGCCGTGGGCCGGGAGAGGGGAGCCCGGGCGCGCCCGGTAGAGGGTGTTGCCGGACTGCTCCCCGTCGCTCGCCCGGTGCACCAGCAGGGAGGTCGCACGGGTCTTCCCGGAGGGGTCGACGGCGTCGGCCGTGAGGTGGCCGTCCGTCCACGGAAGGCTGGTGTCGGTGCGGGCGGGGTCCCCTGATCGGGTGAAGGGACCGTAGAGGACCACCATGGACGACCGGTTGAGCGCGAGGCCCGCGAGGTCGTGGTGGCCGTCCCCGTCGAAGTCGCCCCGTACGAGGGAGTCCAGACCGAGAGCCGAGACGCCGAAGGGCAGGGTCACCGGGGTCGCGGGGGTCTCGCCCGTGGGCGCCTCCGCGCTGCCCCAGGTCACGTAGGGGACGGTGCGCCGCGCGGAGACCTGCCGGTCCTGGGCGACCTCGCCGGTGACGGTGTCGACGAAGTCGGGGTAGCCGTCGCCGTCCAGGTCGGCGGTCTCCAGCGCGTACGCGGAGACGCTGTCGCGGCTCCGCCCCGCCACGTCCTTCGGCGGCTCGGGAAGGCCCAGGTCACGGCGTCCCAGGACCGTGCGGGTGGAGGGGTCGAGTCCCTTCGCCGAGCCGTAGATCACGGCGATCCGCTGGTCGCCCGCGAGGTAGTCGGGGTCGGTGCCGTCGAAGACGGGCACGACGAGGTCCCGGTGCCCGTCGCCGTTGATGTCGTCGGGGTCCCTCGACCCCTTTCCCGGGGCGGGCGCGCGGCTCGCGGCGGGGTCGCCGGGCTCCGGCGCCGCGGAGGTGCCCGCACGGGAGGGAACCGGCCGGTGACCGCTCTCCCCGCCGCCGCATCCGGTGAGCGGGACGAGGAGGGCGCAGGCGGCGCAGAGGAGGCGTACGGGCAGCGCGGGACGGGACGTCATGCGGTTCAGCCTCACATCCCGCGACGGGCCGGTTCCAGCCGGGTGGGGCGGACGGCGCGCGGTTGTGGCCGGTCCGGACGCGGAGGGCGGCCCGACCGACGGCAGGGCGACAGGGCGGCAGGGCGGCAGGGCGGCAGGGCGGCAGGGCGGGCTACGACATCTTGCGGCCCAGTCCCGCGTACGCCCAGTACTCGGAGGGGTTGTCCGGGACCTCGTCGTCCGGGCCGGGGCGCCACAGGGGCAGGTGGACCAGGCCCGGCTCCTGCAGTTCGAAGCCGTCGAAGAAGCCGGTGATCTCCTCGCGGGAACGCGGGGTGACCGGGGAGGTCGCCTTCGACCGGTACAGCTGGCTCACGGCGGCGGCCGTGTCGGGGCGGTCCTCGTCCGTGGCATGGGAGAGGGCGAGCCAGCTGCCCCCGGGGAGCGCGTCGCGGAAGGTGGCCACCAGGCCGGCCGGGTTTTCCTGGGGGGTGATGAAGTGCAGGATGGTGATCATCAGGAGGGCGACGGGCCGGTCGAAGTCGATCAGCCGCCGCACCTGGGGCGAGCCGAGCACGTCGGCGGGCCGGCGGATGTCGGCGCCGACGATGGCGGCGTCGGGGTTGTCGGCGAGCAGGGACGAGCTGTGCGCCACGGCCACCGGGTCGTTGTCGACGTAGACGACCCGTGAGCCGGGCGCGGCGGTCCGGGCCACCTCGTGGACGTTGCCCTGGGTGGGGATGCCCGACCCGAGGTCGATGAACTGCCGTACGCCGGCGCGGACGAGGTGCTGGACGGCACGGCCGAGGAAGGCGCGGTTGGCGCGGGCCAGGGTGCGCACCTGGGGGTCGATCGCGGTGACGGCGGCCAGCGCCTCCCGGTCTATGGCGAAATTGTGCTCTCCGCCCAGTGCCGCGTCGTAGATCCGGGCGACGCTCGCCTTGTCCGGATCGGCACCCCGCTCGACAGCCTCGGGTTCCGTCATCCCAACTCCCCACACTTGAAAGGCACTTGATACAACATCATATAATCCCGCGCACTTGGACACGACGGAGAGCGCCTCCTCCGGATGGCAGGATGCGGGCCGAAAAGCCGCACCGGACCAGTGAAAGGCACGACCCTGCGCAGCGACGCCCACGAAGAGAGCGGGGACGGCCCGGCGGACGCGCCCCGGCGCGACGGGCCGGCCTCCCTGGCCGCCGACGCCATCGGTTCGCAGCTCGACCTGACCCTGACCGGCGGCCATGTCGTGCGCGCGCTCGCCCCCGACTTCGCCGACGCGGCCTCGGTGTATCTGCTGGAGCGGTGGCTCGTCGAGGAGAACGCGCACGTCTCGGCCGACCCTCCGCAGATAGAGGCGCGGCGGCTGGCCCTGCGCGTGGGGGCGCACGGCCACGAGGACGGGGAGGGCGCCTTACCCGTCGGCCAGGTGGTCGTCTTCCCCCGTGACACCCCGTACGCGCGCGCCCTGGCCACCGGGGGCAGTCAGCTCCTGGACGCGGTCGACTCGCACACCTCCGACCGGCTCGCCGCCACGGCCGCCGAGGACGTCCGCATCGGCGCCCTGCTCCGTTCGGCCTCCTTCCTGATCGTCCCGATGCGGCTGCAGGGCACCCCCGTGGGGTTCATCGCCTGCACCCGGGGCCCTGAGCGGCCGCCGTTCGCACCCGGGGACGTCGCCGCCGTCGAGTCGCTCGCCGTCCGGTCCTGTGTCGCGCTGGACAACGCCCGCCGCTACGAACGCGAGCGGCGTACGGCGCTGGCGATCCGGCGGAGCCTGCTGCCCACGACCGGCGCGTCCTTCGCGGGGTGCCGGATCGCCCACAGCTATCTTCCGGCGGGCGAGGACAACATCATCGGCGGTGACTGGTTCGACGTCCTGCGGCGGCCGGGCCGGCGGGTCGGGCTGATCGTCGGCGACGCCATGGGTCACGGCCCGGAGTCGGCCGTGGCCATGATCCAGCTGCGGACGGCCGTGCGGACCCTCGCCGGGCTCGACATCGGGCCGGTCGATCTCATCCGGCGTCTCGACGCGCTGGCCGCCGACACCCCCGGAGCCTCCTTCGCCACGTGCATGTACGCGGAGTGGGACGCGGAGCGGCACACCTGCACGCTCGTCGGCGCGGGCCACCCACCACCGCTCGTCCGCGGCCCGAACGCGCCGGGCGCGCCGGTGGCGCTGCGCGGTGCGGGTCTGCCGCTCGGGCTCGGCTCCTGGAACTGCGAGCCGACCGTGCTCGACGTGCGGGAGCCGACGCTTCTGCTGCTCTACAGCGACGGTCTGGTGGAGACGCGCGGCTTCGACATCGACGAGGGGATCGCCCGCCTCGCCGGGGCGCTCGACGCGGGCTCCGAGAAGCTGACGTGCCGCGCCGACCAGGACTCCCTGCAGTCCCTGTGCGACCTGCTGCTGCACCAGGTGCGGGGCGGGGACACCGCGGACGACCGGACCCTGCTGCTGGCCGAACTGAGGCCGTCCGGGATGTGACGGCCCGCGCCGCTCAGCCGTCGTCCGCGCCCGGCCCCTCGCGGGCCCGCGACGCCCGGCCCGGTGGCGCGCCGGGAGACTTCCCGCCGCCCCCGCCGCTTGTGGTACCGCCCGCGTCCTCAGCGGCACCCGCCGGTACGGGGGCGAGGCCCCCTCCGCCCTGGAGGCGCTCCAGGTCGCTGGGGCGCACCTGGATGACCAGCACGGCGACCAGCGCCGCCACGACGGCGAACAGCGCGGCGACGACGAACGCGCTCGAGATGCCGGAGGTCAGCACCTGGTCGCCCCAGTGGCCGGGCAGCTGTCCGGTCCTGCGGAACTGGAGGCGCTCGGCGGGGGTCGCCTCGGCCATGAACCGGGGCAGAAGGTCGGTGGCCTCGTTGCGGCTGGCCGTGCCGAACATGGTGACCAGGACGGAGAGTCCGAGCGATCCGCCCACCTGCTGGGTGGTGTTGAGGATTCCGGAGGCGGCGCCCGACTCCTGCGGCCGGACACCGGAGACGGCCATCAGCGTCAGCGACACGAACTGCATGCCCATGCCGGAGCCGAAGACCAGGATCGGTCCGAGGATGCTGCCCAGGTAGGTGCTGTCGACGTCGGTCAGGGTCAGCCAGCCGAGTCCGGCCGCGGCCAGTACGGCACCCGTCACCATGAACGGTTTGGGGCCCCATTTGGGCAGCATCTGGGAGGCGAATCCCGCGGTGACCGCGATGATCGCGCTGACCGGCAGGAAGCCGAGACCGGCGCGCAGCGGGCTGAAGCCGAGGATGTTCTGCACGAAGAGGGTCAGGAAGAAGAACATCCCGAACATCGCCGCCGCGAGGCTCAGCATCATCGCGTAGACACCGGCGCGGTTGCGGTCGCGGAACATCCACAGGGGCGTGATGGGCTGCCGGGACCGTCGCTCGACGGCGATGAAGAGGGCGAGCAGGACGACGGCCGCCACGAAGGCGGCGACGGTCCAGCGGTCGCTCCAGCCGTCCTTGGAGGCGCGGATGAACCCGTAGACGAGCAGCACCATGCCGAGCGTCGACGTGAGCGCTCCGAGGAGGTCGAAGTGGCCGGGGTGCCGCTCCGACTCGCGGATGTGGCGGGGGGTCGCGAGCACGATCATCAGGCCGATGGGGATGTTGACGAACAGGACCCAGCGCCAGTCGAGCCATTCCACGAGCAGTCCGCCGGCCAGCAGACCGATCGCGCTGCCGCCCGCCGAGACGGCCGCGAACACACCGAACGCCCTGTTGCGTTCGGGTCCCTCGCGGAACGTCGTGGTGATCAGCGAGAGCGCCGTGGGGGACGCGATGGCGCCGCCGACCCCCTGCAGGGAGCGCGCGGCGAGCAACTGCCAGGCCTCCTGGGAGAGTCCGCCGAGCAGCGAGGCGAACACGAAGAGCAGCACGCCGAACATGAACACGCGGCGGCGGCCGAGGATGTCGCCGAGCCGCCCGCCGAGCAGCAGCAGACCGCCGAAGGTCAGCGTGTAGGCGTTGATCACCCACGACAGGTTCTCGGTCGAGAAGCCGAGCGACTTCTGGATGTGCGGCAGGGCGATGTTCACGATGGTGATGTCGAGGACCACCATCAGCTGACAGGAGGCGATGACGAGGAGCGCGATACCGCTGCCTCGGCTCCGCTGCGGGGACTCGGCAGTCTTGGTGGATGTCGTGTGCGCGTCCGTCATGGGATTCGCCCGGAGGGCTGTGCGTGTGCTCGACGGCCGGTCTGGGCGTCGGCGTCACTGTGTCGACGTTATGCCCGGCTCCACGGCGGCGCGAATCGATCAGTGGGGGCGGCGTGACGCGCACGCGGGCACGGACGGCGAGCTCCGGTGACGGTCCGCCACCGCCTCCCCGGGCCCGGGCCCGCCCCCGGACCTGGCCCCGTGGGTGTGCCGGGGAACCGGGGCCCGGGGGCGGGCTGCCGGGACGGACCGCTCAGAACGCGGACAAGGTGAGCGTGATGCCGGTGGGCGCGGTGTCCTGGATGTACGAGGCGAAGTCGGCGACGTCGTCGAAGGCGAAGCCGTACGCCTTGCCGTCCTTCGTGGCCGCGTGGATCGCCTTGGAGTAGTGGTTGGTCAGGGCGCCGCGGTAGAAGTCCGCGGCCTCGGTGGTCGGCTGGGCGGGGTTGCTGATCAGCGTGGAGCGGTTGAAACCGGCGCCGAGGACGGCGGCGACGGGACCGGTGGTGCCGTCGTTGGGCGCGGCGAGGTTGCCGTCGCAGAAGAGCACGTCCCGGGTGGACGGCTTGCTGAAGGACACGGAGGCCGGGCCGGTGAAGGTGAGCTTCTCCCCGCGGACCCGCCCGGTGAACGTACCGGCGTTGGTGGTGACCTTGAGGTCCTTGCCGGTGTAGGTGCTCCACACCTCGTCGATGTACGGGGCGAAGTAGTCCTTGGCGAAGAGGCCGGCGTCCAGGCCGTGGCCCGGGGCGATGATCCGCACGTCGTCCACGACGAGGGGGGCGAACTCGGCGACCGCCTTGACCGCGGCGAACGCGGCCGCGCGCCCGCCGTCGCGCACCGTGCCCGTGGTCTGGTCCTTGGCTCCGGTGAGCCGGATGTTCATCGGCACGCTGAACATGTCGACCATGGTGGTGTTGCAGAACATGCCCGCCGCGTTGTGGGTGAACTCGGCGCAGTCGTGCAGGACGGAGTAGTTGGGGTCCGACTTCACCCAGCCCGCCGGGTACTGCAGGGCCGGGTTGCCGTTGCCGTCCGCGACGGCCTTGAACTTCAGCTTCTCGCCGAGCGCCACGTAGATGCGGCCCGACATCCGCGGCAGCGACAGCGTGGTGTCGCCGCTGCCGGACAGCGGTATCGCGTAGTCGGTGAATCCGTCCGCGCCGTTGTCGGAGAGCGCGATCGGGGCCAGGGTGCCGTCCGGCGTGACCCGGACCTGCTTCCCGTCCTGGTTGCCGACGATGTACAGGTGGACCGAGCCGTTGCCGAACGAGCCGGTGTGGTTGGCGATCGTCAGCGGGAGCGAGCCGGCGGCCCTGGTGGAGTCGCTGTCGGACGTGGTCCCGGCCAGGGCGTGCGGGGCGATCACGGCGATGGCGGGGGCGGCGACGGCCACCCCGCCGAGGGCGGTGAGGACCTTGCGGCGGGTCAGTTTGCGCTGGTGACGGGGCGTCATGTGCGGATGCTCCTCGGTGCTCGTCCTCCGGACCAGCGGGGCAGGGCCGGAGGTGGGGATGGAGGGAGGTGGGGATGGAGGGAGGTGGGGATGGAGGGAGGTGGGGATGGGGGGAGGTGGAGAGGGATGGGGTGGGGGTGGGCCGGTGAGGGGGAGGCGTGCGGGCCGGGTGGGATCAGCCGACGGTCCACTTCTGGTCGGCGCCGCCGCCGCACGACCAGATCTGCAGCCGGGTCCCGTCGGCCGAGGACTTGTCCTTGGCGTCCAGGCACTTGTCCGCGCCGGTGTTCGTCAGGTCGTGGGCGTCGGTGTGGACCCACTGCTGGGCCTTGGTCCCGTTGCACGTGTAGAGCTGGACGGCGGCGCCGTCGGCGGTGGAGCCGCCCTTCACGTCAAGGCACTTGCCGAGCGCGCGTACGGTGCCGTCGGCGGCGAACGTCCACTTCTGGGCGTCGGCCTGGTTGCAGCCGTGCAGCTGGACCGGGGTGCCGTCGGCGCTCGACGCGTTGGCGACGTCGACGCACATCCCGCCGATCCCCTTGATGGCTCCGCTCCTTGCGGTGCCGCTCCCGGAGCCCGCGGTGCCGTCCGAGCCGGAGACGTGGACGTAGTCGACGATCATCTTCTGCGGGAAGGAGGTGGCCGAGTCCGGGCTGCCGGGCCAGTCACCGCCGACCGCCAGATTGAGGATCATGAAGAAGGGGTGGTCGTAGACCCACTTGTTGCCGTTCACGTCGGCGGGCGTGCGGGTCTCGTAGGTCGTGCCGTCCACCGACCACTTGATCGCGGACGGGCTCCAGTCGACGGCGAAGACATGGAAGTCGTCGGCGAACGCCTTGCCACCGGGAAGCGTGTGGGCCGCGCCGATGCCGCCCGCCCCGGAGTAGCCGGGGCCGTGGATCGTGCCGTGGACGGTGCCGGGTTCCTTGCCGACGTTCTCCATGATGTCGATCTCGCCGCTGCCCGGCCATCCGGTGCTGCCGAGGTCGTCGCCCAGCATCCAGAACGCCGGCCACATGCCCTGCCCGCGCGGGATCTTGATCCTGGCCTCGAAGTGGCCGTGTGCCTGGGTGAAGGTCCGGGCCGTGTTGAGGCGGGCCGAGGTGTACTGGCACGTGCCGTACCAGCACTTCAGGCCGGAGTCGCCGTTCTTCCGGGC
Organism: Streptomyces sp. NPDC008313; assembly: GCF_042956125.1. NCBI lineage: Bacteria > Bacillati > Actinomycetota > Actinomycetes > Kitasatosporales > Streptomycetaceae > Streptomyces > Streptomyces sp. NPDC008313. The sequence goes on along the minus strand of NZ_JBIBFR010000010.1, from coordinate 227,320 downwards.
GGTGATCACCAAGTGCCCGTCACCGTCGAGGGCAACGTCGTCGGAACTCTTCGTGTAGTACTGCAGTTCATGGTTCCCGTTGCCCGAACCGCCGGTCTCCAGGGTCCACTTGGAGGAGTCGGGGGCGCTGCCGGCGGCTCCGTCGAAGTCGTCGGACCAGGACTGCGCGGTGGTGGCGGCGTCGGCCCGGGGGGTGCCGGGACCGGACGTGGTGAGGAGAACCGCGGTGACCACGGCGGCGGTGACCAGGAACACCAGTCCGCCTAGTGACCACCGGCGTGCGCGATGAGCGGCCATGGGCTGAACACACCTTGTCTGTGGGGAGTTTCAGGGCTCTGCGTCGACGGGACCGGCAGGCGACACCCCCGAGCGCATCCGTTGAGAGCGCTCTCTCGCTTGCGTCGGTCTCCGCCGAAGGGCCCTGATGCTACGCACGACGGATGGCCGGGCCAAGTGTCCGAGATGTACTCAACTCGCCTCTGACCTGCGGTGATTGCACCACGACACGGAATGGCCGGATCACTTAATGCATCTTTAAACCGCTCTTAAGCCAAGACACGGAGGACGGCGGGCCGGGACCGCTCAGGCGCTGCGCCGGGTCTTCTTCGCCGCCGTCTTCTTGGCCGCCGCCTTCTTGCCCGCGGCCTTCTTCGCCCCGTCCTTCTTCGCCGCGCCCGGCCTCGCCGCGGTCTTCTTCGCCGCCGTCTCCCCGGCCGCGCTCTTCGCGGAGGCTCCTTCCGGCGCCTCGGCATCCTCGCCCCGCGAGGTCCGCGCCTTGGCGACGCTCTCCTGCAGGGCCGCCATCAGGTCGACCACCTGACCGCCCTCCGGTGCCGGCTCCTCGGCCGTCTCCGGCGGCCGCTCCCCCGTACGCTTCGCCTCGATGATTTTCGCGACGGCCTCGGTGTACTGGTCGGTGAACTCGTCGCCCGCGAGGTCGTCGCGCGTCATCCGGTCGATGAGGTGCTGCGCCTCCTCGATCTCCGAGTCGGACAACTCCACCTCGGGCGGCGCCAGTTCGACGGGGTCGCGGATCTCGTCGGGCCACTTCATCGCGTGCAGCACGATCACGTCGTCCACCACACGCAGCAGCCCCAGCCGCTCGCGGCCGCTCCAGGCGAACTTGGCGACGGCGACCTTGGCGTTCCGCTCCAGGGCCTTGCGCAGCAGGGTGTACGGCTTGGCCGCGACCTGGCCGTCGGGCTGGAGGTAGTAGCCCTCGCCCACCCGGATGGGGTCGATGCTGTCGGCCGGCACGAACGCCTCGATCTCGATCGCCTTCGCCGTCGGCAGGGGCAGTTCCCGCAGTTCCTCGTCGAGCACGGCGACGACCTGGTCCCGGGCGACCTCGTACCCCTTGCCGATCTCGTCCTGGGTGACCTCCCGGTCCTCGATCTCGCAGTACTTGCGCACCCTGACCCGGCCCATGTCCTCCAGGTGGAACTGGTGGAAGTGGATGGAGTGGTCCTCGGTGGCGCCGAGCACGTGGATCGGCACGTTGACCAGGCCGAAGCTGATGGCACCTGACCAGATGGTTCGGGGCATGGCAGTCCTTCACTACGTGCCCCGAGAAGGCCAGCCTACGAGCGGACCGGGCTGTCGGCGCGACGAGGCCGTCCGCCCGGTTCCCCCGGGCGGACGGCCCGCGCGTCGGTGTTCAGAGATCAAGACCGGTGGCGGCGTATGTCCTGGGCCGCTGGACGACACCGGCCGGAGCCGGCGACGGGATTCGAACCCGTGTTGCTCTCTTGAGAGGAGAAGGAGCCGCAACCTTCGCACCTGAACGGACGCCACAGTAGCCCGTCGGCCGGCGGACCGGCACATGAATAGGCCGCCCGGCGTTCAGGCTGGGCGGCGATCTCCCGTTCACCCTTCCGGGGGACGGCTCCTGATGACAGACTCCGGTGGTGCCCGACTTCGACATGCTCGTCATCGGATCAGGTCCCGGGGGACAGAAGGCCGCCATCGCCGCGGCCAAGCTCGGCCGCCGGGTCGCCGTCGTGGACCGTCCCGACATGGTGGGCGGGGTCTCCCTGCACACCGGGACCGTCCCCTCCAAGACGCTGCGTGAGGCGGTCCTCTACCTCACCGGCCTCACCCAGCGCGATCTCTACGGCCAGAGCTACCGCCTCAAGGAGGACATCACCGTCGCCGACCTGATCGCGCGCACCCAGCACGTGGTCGGCCGGGAGGTCGACGTCATCCGCAGTCAGCTCTCCCGCAACCACGTCTCCCTCTTCGCCGGCACCGGCCGCTTCGTCGACGACCACACCGTCGCCCTCACCGAGCCGAACGGCCACGAGAAGCTGCTGAGCGCCGAGCACATCGTGATCGCGACCGGCACGCGCCCCGCCCGGCCCGCGAGCGTGGAGTTCGACGAGCGGACGATCATGGACTCCGACAACGTCCTCGATCTGGAGCGCGTCCCCCGGTCCATGGTCATCGTCGGCGCCGGGGTCATCGGCATGGAGTACGCCTCCATGTTCGCCGCGCTCGGCAGCAAGGTCACGGTGGTGGAGCAGCGGGCCGGGATACTCGACTTCTGCGACGTCGAGGTGATCGAGTCGCTCAAGTACCACCTGCGCGAGCTGGCGGTCACGTTCCGTTTCGGCGAGACCGTCGCCGCGGTCGAGCGCCACGCCCGGGGCACCCTCACCGTCCTGGAGAGCGGCAAGAAGATCCCGGCGGACGCCGTCATGTACTCGGCGGGGCGGCAGGGCCTGACCGACGAACTCGATCTGGACAAGGCCGGTCTCTCCGCCGACCGGCGCGGCCGCATCACGGTCGACGAGCACTACCGCACCGCCGTGCCGCACATCTACGCCGTGGGCGACGTCATCGGATTCCCGGCGCTGGCCGCCACGTCCATGGAGCAGGGCCGTACGGCGGCGTACCACGCCTGCGGGGAACCGGTGCACCGGATGCACGACCTCCAGCCGATCGGCATCTACACCATCCCGGAGATCAGCTTCATCGGCCGGACCGAGGACCAGCTCACCGAGGACCGCGTGCCGTTCGAGGTCGGCGTCTCCCGCTACCGCGAACTGGCGCGAGGGCAGATCATCGGCGACTCGCACGGCATGCTGAAGCTGCTGGTCTCGCCGGACGACCGCACCCTCCTCGGCGTGCACTGCTTCGGCACGGGTGCCACCGAGCTGATCCACATCGGGCAGTCCGTCATGGGGTGCGGCGGCACCGTCGACTACCTGGTGGACGCGGTGTTCAACTACCCGACCCTCGCCGAGTCCTACAAGGTCGCCGCACTCGACGCCACGAACAAGATCCGGCAGATCGACCGGCTGAAGGACTGAACCCGGGCCTCGCGCTCGGATCGTGCCGGGCTCAGCGGTGCTTGCCCTGCTTCCCGGGGGCCCTGTGGCGCGCGGGCTTCCCTTCGGAAGCGGGGTTGCCCGCCGCGTCGCCGTCCGCCCCGCCCTTCGCGCGGCCCCGCGGCCCGTCCTTCGCCGCGTGGTCCGCGTTCGTCCCCGCCGGGCCGCTCCCGTGTGTCGCGGGAGTGGTTCGGTCGACGGCTGTCCGAGCCCGGGCGACCGTCTCCGCACGGTCTCCGTGCCCGGTACCGGCCGTGGTGGCCGTGGCGGTCCGTGAGCCGCCCGTGCCCGGCGGCTGGGTCCCGGTGACCGGCGGGTCCGCGTCGGGCGCTCCCTGGGTGTCCCGTGCGGGGCCGGCGGCCTGCGCGCCGCCCGTGGACGGGCCGCCGACCGACCCGGTCAGTGTGAGGCCGAGGAGCGCGGCGACCGCGGCGCCTGCGGAGGCGAGCGCCCGTCCCCGGGGGCGGCGCGGAGCCGGGACGCGTGAAGCGGCGGGGACGGCGTGGACGGCGGTGCGGGTGGCGTCGTCCGCGGCCGCGTGCGCCGCCAGGGCGGTGAACGCCTCGGCGCAGGTGTGCGCGTCCGGCCGCTCGCCCTCCTTCAGCGCGGTCATGGCCCGCAGGAGCCGGGCCAGGTCGTCGGAGACGGTGTCCGGAAGGGCGGGGGGCCGGTGCAGCCGGGCGATCGCCGCCTCCAACGGAGCGCCGTCGTACTCGAGTTCGCCCTTCAGGCACTCCAGGACGACCAGGCCGAGGGCGTAGATGTCGGCCGCCGGGCCCGCCGGGCGGCCCAGGACCTGCTCCGGTGCCAGATAGGCGGCGGTCCCCACGAGTGCCTCGGTCCGGGTCTGCGCGGCGTTGTCGATGAGCCGGGAGATGCCGAAGTCCGTCAGGTAGGGGGTGCCTTCCGCGTCGAGGAGGATGTTCCCGGGCTTGACGTCGCGGTGCACGATCCCCGCCTCGTGGACGTGGGCGAGGGCGTGGGCCAGCGCGGTGGCCAGCGCGCAGGCCTCGGCGGGGTCCAGACGGGTCGCGGCGATGCGCTGCCGCAGCGTCCGTCCCTCTATGAGCTGCATGACGAGGTACGGGCCCTCCTCCGCCTGTCCGGAGTCGTACACCGTGACCAGGCCCGGGTGGTGCAGCCCGGCCACCAGGACGGCCTCCTCGGTGAAGCGGTCCTCCGTCTGCGCGTCGCCTCCCGGCCGGAACACCTTCACCGCCACCGGCCTTCTCAGCCGCAGGTCGACACCCCGGTAGACGTCTGCGGCGCCGCCCCGGCCGAGCAGCGCGTCCAGCCGGTAGCGGCCGGAGAGCGCGACGGTCGTAAGACGGGTGTCCGCACGCGACGGCCCCTGGAGGACTGACATCTGCTCTCCCCTGACGAGCGGCTACCGGAGGAGGCGGACGGTGCCGTGCCGTCCGCCGGTGATCCCACAACAGTTATTCCGCGTGCCCGCTTTAACCGATGTCATCCGTCTTCCGCACCGAACCGGCACAGGAGACGCGAGCCCCCGTCGCGTCGCCGGAGGGGACGTTGTTACGGTTCGGCGATGTCACCTTCTTCACGCGATACCGCCGAGGGCGCCGGCTGGGGCGGCAAAGAGCCGGGCAGCTACCGGGAGTTGATGCCGGGTCAGGTCGAGAAGTTGTCGTGGCTCAACCCGAGAACGCTCTGGGCCGCCCGCAACGGCGTGCTCGCCTCCTGGTTCGGGGACCCCACGGGCGCCACACGGGACCGCTGGGTCGAGACGGCCCGGGCCGCGGGCGCGCCCGCCGACAAGGTCATCCGGCGCGACGGGCCGGACAGCTTCTCCTTCATGGTGATCGGTGACACCGGCGAGGGCGACGGCCCCCAGTACGCGGTCGTGCCCGGCTTCCTCCAGATGTCCAAGGACACGGACTTCGCCGTACTGGCCAGCGACGTCGTCTACCCGGTCGGCAGCGCCGACGGCTACGGGACGAAGTTCTACCGCCCGTACCAGGACTATCCGGCGCCCATATACGCGATACCCGGCAACCACGACTGGTACGACGACCTGCACGGCTTCATGCGGGCCTTCGGCGGCGCCGCGCCGCCCGCCCCCGCGCCGCGGCCCCGGCCGCTGACCCGCGCCTGGCTGCGGACGCTGCTGTGGCACCGCCCGCGCACCCCCGACGAGCAGGGCCTCGCCGAGGCGCGCGAGCTGCGCTCCTCCCCCGCCCAGCAGGGCGTACAGCCGGGCCCGTACTGGGCGATCGACGCCGGCCCGGTGCGGATCGTCGGCATCGACACGGGGCTGCTGGGCACCGTCGACGCCGCGCAGGGCCGCTGGCTGCGTGAGGTCTCCAAGGGGCCGGTCCCCAAGATCCTGGTCACCGGTTCACCGCTGTACGTGGACGCGGAGCACCACCCCTGCCCCATCGAGGGCGGCGGCACGGTCGACGACGTGGTCCGCGACCCGGAGAACCACTACGTCGCCGCGATCGGCGGGGACATCCACAACTACCAGCGCTACCCGGTGGACGTGGACGGCCGCACCGTCCAGTACGTGGTCTGCGGCGGCGGCGGCGCGTTCATGCACGCCACCCACACCATCCCCCGTGTCGACGTCGCCGGGGTCACCGAGGCCGACTTCCGCTGCTACCCGCTGCGCGGCGACTCCCTCGCGTTCTACAGCGGGCTGTACGCGCGCCGCACGCGGCTGCGCCGGCTGTTCCGGCTCACCGAGGCCGAGGCGGCCGCGGTCGTCGCACGCCGCCTCGGCATCCCGCTCACCCGTACCGGGGGCCCGCCCACGCCGGTCACCCGGCGCGGGCGACTCGTCGCGACCCTGCTCGGCGCGGCGCGCCGTCCGGACCGCACCGCGCGAGTGCGGCTGCCCGTCCGCAAGACGTACACGCAGCTCTTCTCCCCCGGCTCGGCGACCTACAGTCCGCCCTTCTTCAAGAGCTTCCTGCGCGTCGACGTGACCCCGGACGCGGTCCGCCTGCGCTGCTACGCCGCCACCGGCAACCGCGAGCAGGAGCTGAACCCGCCGGTCGAGGACGAGGTCGTCATCCCGCTGTCCTGACGCCGGTGCCCCGGGGCGGGGCGGTGGGAGGTCCGGCGCTCACTCGCGGGCGCCGATCGCCTCGACCGGGGGGATGCGCGGCAGGAGCCGGGTCGGGATCATCACGCCCGCCGCGGCCAGCACCGCCGTGGTGCCGGCGATCGCCAGGTAGCCGGTGGCGGGCACGGCGGGCCAGGGCACACCGCTCAGCGCCAGGGAGACCAGGGCGAGCGGGAACGCGGCGAGCAGGGTGTCGAGGCCGACTCCGGCCACGATGACGGTGAGGGCCTCCCGGCGCATCATGCCCGCCGCCTGACGGCGGGCCGTCCCGGTCAGCCGCAGCAGGGCGAACTCGCGGCGCCGGGCGGCCGTGGCCATCGCCAGGGTGTTGACGACGGTGACCGCGGTGCAGGCGATGATCACGCCGACGACGAGGTAGTTGACCACTGGCCTACGACACCGGTCTGGCCGTCCCGCGCGGCACCGGGTGAGGGCTGGCGGGGCGATCTTCCGCACAGGACCGTGAGCGGTCATGCTGAGCCCGTCGGCAGCGCCGGCGAGCACCCCGACGAGCCACGGACGGAGTCCCATGACGGCAGAGAGTCCCGGGGCGGTCGACGTGCGGCCGGCCGCCGGCCACATCGGCGCCGAGATCGGCGGAGTCGACCTGGCCGGAGACCTGGACGACGCGGTGGTCGCCGCGATCCGGGCCGCCGTGCTGCGCTGGAAGGTGGTGTTCTTCCGGGGGCAGCGGCTGGACCACGGCTCGCACGTCGCCCTCGCGCGGCGGTTCGGCGAACCGGTGCGCCTCAAGTCGCGCGGCAGCGCCTCGCCCCCGGACTTCCCCGAGGTCGAGACGACAGCCGACCGGCTGGAACTGGGCGGACGCTACGGCATGGACCACGACGAGTGGCTGCGCCGGCGCCGTCACTCGCTGCTGCGGGGCTGGCACTGCGACCACGGTGCCCGCGTCGACCCGCCGGCTGCGACCATCCTGCGCGCCGAGACCGTGCCGCCCTACGGCGGTGACACGACCTGGTCCAACCTGGCGGCCGCCTACGCGGGTCTGTCACGTCCCGTACGGGACTTCGTCGACGGTCTGCGCGCCGAGCACCGGCTGGGCGTCGGCTACCAGGCGCGGCCCGGCGACGACGCGTACGTACGCCATCTGCTGGACCATCAGACGGCATCCGAGCATCCGCTGGTGCGGGTGCATCCCGAGACGGGCGAGCGGGTGCTGTTCGTCAACGGCTACTACGTCGAGCAGATCGCGGACGTGTCCCGCGCGGAGAGCGACGCGCTGCTGGAGATGCTGCTGGGGCAGGCCACCCGGCCCGAGTACACCGTCCGCTTCCGGTGGGAGCCGGGCAGCGTGGCGTTCTGGGACAACCGGGCCACCATCCATCTGGCGCCCGGCGACACCGCCGGTCTCGGCCACCCCCGGATCATGCACCGTGTGATGCTCGCCGGGGAGGTACCGGTGGGGGTGGACGGCAGGCCCTCGACGCCGGTCGTGGGCACGCGGCCGGGGCACTGGTGACGGCGGTGGGCGGACGGGTGCGGTGACGGCGTGACGAAGCGGGGGCCGTCGCCATGGACGGCCCCCGCGTTCGTGGTGGTGCGGATCAGCTGGTCGTCAGGTCGGTGTCGTCGATGACGAAGCTGGTCTGGAGCGAGCTGTCCTCGGTGCCGCTGAACTTGAGGGTGACGGTGGAACCGGCGAACGAGGAGAGGTCGAAGGACTTCTTCACGTAGCCGGAGGCGGCGTTGAGGTTGGAGTAGGTCGCCAGCGCGGTCGAACCGGCGGTGACCTTCAGCGTGTCGTACTGGCTGCTCGTCGTGCTCTCGTCCGAGTCGACGTGCAGGTAGAAGGAGAGCGTGGCGTGGCAGCCGCTGGGGATGCTCACCGACTGGGACAGGGTGTCGGTGTGGCTGGAGCCGTAGCCGTCCAGCCAGGCCTTGTAGGAGCCGCTGTGGGCGGCCTGGCCGCTGTCGGTGGTGATGACGCCGCTGGAGGCGGTCCAGCTCGTGTTGCCCGACTCGAAGCCCTTGTTACCCAGCAGCTGGCTCGAGGTGCAGCCGCCGCCGCCACCGGTGCTGACGGTCCAGCTGAAGGACGCGGTGCCCTTCTTGCCGGCGCTGTCGGTCACGGTCACGGTGGTGCTGTAGGTGCCGGCCGCCGTCGGGGTGCCGGAGATGACGCCGGTGGAGCTGTTGATCGACAGGCCGGTGGGCAGGCCGGTCGCCGAGTAGCTCAGCGCGCCGCTGTTGCTGCTGGACGCGGAGATCTGCAGGCTGACCGGGGAGTTGACCGTGGAGGCCTGGCTGCCCGGGTTGGTGACCGTCACGCCGTCGCTCGGCACGCTGATGTGCCCGCCGACGTTGATGCCGGCGAACGCGTTGCCGACCCCGGCGTACTGGGCGGAGTTGGTGCCGTACAGCGACGCGGCGGCGTTGAGCGCGGCGGTGCGGGCTCCGGCGTAGTTGGTGCTGGACGTCATGTACGACGTCAGCGCCTTGTACCAGATCTGCAGGGCGGCGGACCGGCCGATGCCCGCGACGGCCACGCCGTCGGAGGTCGGGCTGTTGTAGGTGACGCCGTTGATGACCTTGGAGCCGCTGCCCTCGGAGAGCAGGTAGAACATGTGGTTCGCCGGACCCGAGGAGTAGTGCACGTCCAGGTTGCCGATACCGGAGTACCAGCTGTCCTTCGACCCGCCGTCCTTGCTCGGCTTGTCCATGTAGCGCAGCGGGGAGCCGTCGCCGTTGATGTTGATCTCTTCGCCGATGAGGTAGTCACCGACGTCGGAGGAGTTGTTCGAGTAGAACTCGACGCCCGTGCCGAAGATGTCGGAGGTCGCCTCGTTCAGACCGCCGGACTCGCCCGAGTACTCGAGGCCCGCGGTGTTGGACGTGACGCCGTGGCTCATCTCGTGGCCGGCGACGTCCAGGGAGGTCAGCGCGTGGGTGTTGCTGGTGCCGTCCCCGTAGGTCATGCAGAAGCAGCTGTCGTCCCAGAAGGCGTTGACGTAGCCGCTGCTGTAGTGGACGCGGGAGTAGGCCGCGACCCCGTCGTTCCTGATGCCGCTGCGGTTGAAGGTGTTCTTGTAGAAGTCCCAGGTCTCCTGGGCCCCGTAGGCGGCGTCGGCGCCGGCCGTCTGGGTGTTGGAGCCCGACCCGTTGCCCCAGACGTCGTCGGCGTCCGTCATCAGGCTGCCGGTGCCGGACGTGCTGCCGTTGAGGCTGTACGTCTTGTGGCCGCCGCGCGTGGTGTCGTACAGCTGGTACGTCGTCCCGGACTTGGTGGTGCCCAGGGTGACCGTGCCGCTGTACTGGGTGTTGCCGGTACCGGTCTTGATGTCCTGGTACTCGTGGAGCTTCTCGCCGGTGCGGGCGTCCGTGACGACGTGCAGCCTGCTGGGGGTGCCGTCGTCCTGGAGGCCGCTGACCACGGTCTCCCAGGCGAGCTTCGGAGTGCCGGTGCCGGCCCAGATCACCTTGCGGGCGCTGCCGACCGACGGCTTCTCGGCGTCGAGGGCCTTGGCGGCCTTCAGCGCCTTGGTCCGCGCGGACTCCTTGGAGGCGGTCGCGGTCGTGGAGGCGACCTTGATGGCGTGCTTGTTGTTGAAGGTGGTGCTCACCGTGCCGGAGGCCTGGGAGGCCGGCGGGGTGTGCACGACCAGGTCGCCACCGAGCACCGGCAGTCCGGCGTAGGTGCGCTCGTAGCGGGTGTGCAGGGTGCCGTCACGGTCCTTGACGACGTCCTTGACGACCAGCTTCTCCTTGGCGCCGAGGCCGAGGGAGCCGGCCGTCGTCGCGGTCTTCTTCTCCGCACTCTTGATCAGGGAGGTGTGCTGGGCCGGGGTGAGTTCGGCCTCCACTCCTCCCTTCCGCAGGGGGCTGGGGTGGGAGGAGGCCTCGGCGGCCTGGACGGGCTGTATGCCTACGGTGAGCAGAGCGGCGCCGGCCACAAGGGCTCCGGCTGCTGCCGCTCTCCGGGGGGTTCGTCTCACTCGTACTCCTACTGCTGCGACCGCGGATCGGCGGCCGGTGACAGACCGGGCAGACGGGGTGTGCTGTCCGGGGAAGAGCTGAGCGGTGTGGGGACCGCTACTGTGGCCAGACCTCGGGAGGCCCTGCGCTCAGGTGCACGAAGCGTGACACCGTGACCGTGACATGTCACCGTTGGAGAGGTGAGTCGAGGGTTATCCCTATGCACACCTGTGCGTGGGCTGTGCGACACCTCCGGGTACGCCCGCGCTGTCCCGCCGGCCCCCGTCTCCGCTCCGGACGGGGCCCGGAGTCCCGGCCGCGTGCCCGGGAACGCCCGCAGCGCGCCACGGCACGGGCCGCCTCCGTCAGGGCCGGGCGGTCACCCGCCGGACACGGCCAGGGTGTACCCGGCACCGCGACGCCGCGGGCATGTCCCGGACACCCTCTATGAGCGGCGGCCCGGCTTCCCCCGCTTCGCGCCCCTCGGCCCCTTGGCCCCCTTGGCCCCCTTCGACCCCGTGGTGCCCTTGGCGCCGCCGGAACCGCTCCGGGGGTTGCGGCCCCCGGTCTTGGCACCGCCGGCCGCCGGCTTCCTGCCCGAAGCGCCGCCGGCGCCGGAGCGCCCCCGCCCGGACGGCTCCGCGGCGGCCGGTGCCGCCGCGCGCCCGCGGGAGCTGTTGACGGTCCGGCCGCGGACGATCCCGATGAAGTCCTCCACCAGGTCGGTCGTCCCGTCCTCCCGCCACGACAGCGCGATCCGCGACTGAGGGGCGTCCGTGACGGTGCGGTAGGTGAGGTCCTTGCGGTGGTGGAGGCGCGCGAGCGACTGGGGCACCACAAGGAGCCCCACTCCGGCCGCGACCAGGTCGACGGCGTCGGCCGTGGTGGCGGGGCGCTCGATCGCGGGGCGTCCCGGCGGGTTGTCCCAGCCGAGGGCGTCGTCCAGGGGGTGCAGCACGATGTCGTCGGCCAGGTCGTCGGCACAGACCTCGTCGACCGCCGCGACCACGTGGTCCTTCGGGACCACCACGACCGTCGTCTCGGTGTAGAGGGGGATAGCGCTGAGATCCGTACGGTCGATCGGCAGCCGGACGAGTCCCGCGTCGGCGCCCTTGTCCCGCAGCAGGCCGGGGGCCTGTGCGGCGGACACCGTGAGAAGGGCGAGGGGAACGCCGGGCAGCCGCTCGTTCCAGATCCGCACCCACTTGCCGGGCGTCACCCCGGGTACGTAGGCGAGCCGGAACGAAGGGGTTGCATCCGAGCCTGTCACGCCGCAAGGCTACCGGTCGTGGTCGGCGGTCGCGCACACGCTCGATACCCTGGACCCCATGACGTCGCACCAGACCACCCAGACCATGAAGCCCGCCACCGCGGCGAAGAAACTGGGTGTGTACCTCGAGGCCACCCCCGCCGAGTTCCAGGAGGGTTCCGTCTCGCGCAGCGAGTTCAACGCGCTGCAGGCCGACCCGCCCGCGTGGCTGGTGGAGCTGCGGCGCAACGGCCCGCACCCCCGCCCGGTCGTCGCCGCGAAGCTGGGCGTCTCCATCGCGGGTCTCGCCCGCGGCGGAGTCACCGAGCCCCTCACCACCGAGCAGATCGACGCGCTGAAGCGGGACGAGCCCGCGTGGCTGCGCAAGGAACGCGCCACCCAGGCCGAGGTCCGCAAGGAGGCGGCCCGCGTCAAGGAGAAGAAGGCGACGGCGGAGGGCTCGAACTGAGCCCCGGACACCGGCCCCGGACGCGCCGCGAGCCAGGACCCGGGCGGGGGCGCGGCCGGTGACGGACGCCTCCGCCCCTCCGTCCGCCCGGGGCGCGACCGGGGCGGGGGACCGGTCGGCACCGCGGCACGCCCGGATCCGGTGGCGGCCACCGGTACCTGTCCGGCGGCTGTCGTGTTGCCCGCCCGGCCGGGGCGTGCCGTAATCGAAGGGCCGCAGAGCGGATCCTGTCGACGCCGCGCCGGAAGGAGCGGCCGATATGCGAGCGCACCCGGGCGAGGACGACGAGGGCGCCACCGCGGCGCCGGGCGGCCTGCTCGATCTGCTGCAGGTGTCGGCCATGGTGGTGGACGGCGACGGACGCATCGTGCTGTGGAGCCCGGAGGCGGAGGCTCTCCTCGGATACCGGGCGGACGAGGCCCTGGACCGCGGCGCCGACCGGCTGCTGGTCTCCCTCGACCACATGCACCAGGCCCGTGAGCTCTTCGCACAGGTGCGGTCGGGCGCCCGCTGGGCGGGGGTCTTCCCCATGCTGCACCGGGACGGCACGGAGGTCCCGGTCGAGTTCCGCACGATGCGCCTGCACGACCGGGAGGGGCGGATCCACCTGCTGGGCCTGGCCGCGGACGCCACGACGGTGCGCGGGGTGGAACGCGATCTGGCGCTTTCCCACAGCCTGGTCAACCAGACGCCGGTGGGCATAGGAGTCCTCGACACCGACCTGCGGTGGGTGAGCGTCAATCCGGCCCTGCAGCGGCTCAACGGCCTGTCCGAGGAGGCGGTCCGGGGGCGCAGGCTCGGCGAGGTCCTTCCCGACCTCGACGTGGAGGCCATCGAGTCCCGCGCGCGGCACGTCCTGGCGAGCGGCAGGCCGCTGCTGGACCAGCAGAGCGTCGGCCGGACGCCGGCGCAGGCCCAGGACCGTGCGTACTCGGAGTCCTATCACCGCATCGACGACGCCGAGGGCCGGGTGCTGGGCCTCGCGATGTCGGTCCTGGACGTGACCGAGCGGCAGCAGGCGGCCTCCGAGGTCGCCCAGGCCCGCGAGCGGCTGTCCGTGATCGCGGACGCCAGCGTGCGCATCGGTACGACGCTGGACCTGCAGCAGACCGCGCACGAGCTGGCCGAGGTGGCGGTGCCGTATCTGTCCGACCTGGCCGCCGTCGACGTGCTGGAGACGGTGGTCGCCCACGGCACGACCGCCGACATCGCCGCGAACGGCTACGCGGAGTTCCGGGCCCTGGCGGTCGCCGCCGGGTACCTCACCGACGCGATCCACGCGGCGGACCCGGTGGGCGAGCTGGCCACGTACGGCTCGTCGCGCATCATCACCGAGTGCGTACGGGAGGCCCGGCCGGTTCTCGTGGAGCACGTGGACCCGGCGATGATGCGGCGCATCGCCAGGGACGGGCACGCGGCCCAGGCCCTGCGCAAGGCGGGCGTCCACTCCTATCTGGCCGTTCCCCTCGTCGCCAGGGGCGAGGTGCTGGGCACGCTCAGCCTGTACCGGACCATCAACGTCCACCCGTTCGACCAGCAGGACCGTCTGCTGGCCACGGAGCTGGCCGCGCGCGCCGCGATCTGCGTGGACAACGCCCGGCTGTACGGGCGCGAGCGTTCCGCGGCCCTGACCCTGCAGCGCAGTCTGCTGCCGGCCGCGCCCGCCGAGCACGAGGGCCTGGAGATCGCCGCCCGCTATCTGCCGGCGCTGAGCGAGGTCGGCGGCGACTGGTACGACGTGCTGCCGCTGGGGCCGGGACGGACCGGTCTGGTCGTGGGTGACGTCATGGGAAAGGGTGTCCAGGCCGCCGCGATCATGGGGCAGCTGAGCACCGCCACCCGGGCGCTGGCCCGTCTCGACCTGCCTCCGGCCGAGCTGCTGCACCACCTCGACGACATCGCGGGGTCGCTCGGGGACGCGATCGCCACCTGTGTGTACGCGGTGTGCGACCTGAACCGGGGCCGCTGCGAGATCTCCAGCGCCGGTCATCTGCCGCCCGTGATGCTCCGGCCCGACGGCGGTGCGGAACTCCTCCAGGCCCCCGGCGGGGTGCCCCTCGGGGTCGGCGGCGTGGAATTCGGCACCATGGAGCGGGAGCTGGCTCCGGGCACGCTGCTCGCGCTCTACACGGACGGGCTGGTCGAGAACCGCAACGACCCGATCGACACCGGGCTGGAGACGATGACCAGACTGCTGAGGGGCAGCCGGCAGACGCTGGAGAAGACCGGCGACACCCTGCTCAGCGCGTTGCGCCCCGAACCCGACGACGACGTGGCCCTGCTGCTGGTCCGCACCCGCCTCTGACCGGTCCGCTCAGAGCCGGCGCAGGGAGTGCAGCTGTTCGTCGAGGGGGGCCAGACCGACGTCGCGGCGGCGCTCGTCGAGGGTCGACGGGCATCTGACGGGGTACGGGCACAGCGTCACGGGGTCGACGCGGGTCGCGTAGAACTGCGGTTCGCCGAGCTCGACCGCGCAGTGGTCGGCGATGTAGGCGTGGTGCAGGGCCGGGCAGCGCCCGTCCGCCGTGGCCTGGGCGATGAGATCGCGGCACAGGAGCTGGAAGTCCAGGTCGGGGGTGTGGAGCAGGATCATCAGGGCGGCGGTGGCCGCGGGCAGTCCGACCAGTTCGGCGTCCGGCCAGGAGTGGCGGCGGACGACTGCTTCGAGGGCGGCCGCGTTGTCCGCCCTGCACTCGGCGAGCCGGTGCCGGTGGTGCGGGGCGGGATCGGTCCGCTCCTGTCTCATCAGCCGGCGTTCGTCGTCGGCCCTGCGCGTGAGTTCGCGGCCGAGCGCGGCCGCGAGCGCGGGAAGGGGTCTCGTCGCCGCGGTGGGGGGAGGCGGGGCGGTCTTCGCCCGCGTCGTACCGGTGGTCTCGTTCACGGGCTCTCCCGCAGGGTCAGGGTGAACCACACGCGCTTGCCGGTGACGCCGGTGTCGGGCGGCCCGACGCCCCAGTCGTCGGCCAGGGCGGCCACGATGGCCAGTCCGCGGCCCGACTCCTCGGCCGGGTCGGCGGTCCGGGACCGCGGCCGCACGGGCGAGCGGTCGGCGACCGTCACGCGCAGTACCCGCCCGGAGCACTCGACGGTGAGCGTGACGGTGTCGTCGGGACCGGCGCTGCCGTGGCCGACGGCGTTGGCGAAGAGTTCGTCCGTCACGAGGACGGCGCTGTCCAGGCGGTCGGGCGGCATCCGGAGACGGTCCAGGCAGGCGGCGACGTCACGGCGCACGCCCGCGGCACGCGAGGGGTGCGCGGGCACGGTGGCCCGCAGCAAGCGGGGTTCGCCCGGGGTGACTCCGGCGGGCTCCGCGGCCCCCGCCCGCCGGGCCGGCGCCGGGCCGTCCGGCCCGTGGACGCCGTGGGCCGGTAGAGGGGGCGGCAGACGGTGAGGCGCTCCGGAAACCGTCATCGGTTCTCCTTCGCCGTACCGGCCGGGAGACGGATTCCGGTACGGGCGTCCGCAGTTGACTGGTCGTCACCCTCGGTTGTGCGGTAGGTCACTCGATCACTATGGCGTCCGACACACTCAGCCCGCAACCGGCGTTCTGATAATTTCAGAACGCCGTGCATCACTCTGCCCGTGCCGTCGGCCACGTGGCACACTGCTTCTCGTGACGGTCGTCGTGGGAGGTAGCAGGTGAGCGACAACCGCTCCGGCGGCAGCGCACCCACCGTTCTCCGGATGGTTCTCGGCAAGCGGCTCAGGTTCCTGCGGGAGCGGGCCGGAATCTCGTTCGAGGAGGCGGCTCAGGTCATCGACGTGACCCCGCTGACCGTCCGCCGGATCGAGAAGGCCGAGGTGGGGCTGCGCATCCCGTACGTGAAGGAGCTGCTGCGCGCCTACGGGGTCCCGGCGGAGGAGGTCACCGACTTCCTCGGCATGGCCAAGGAGGCCAACAAGCCGGGGTGGTGGTACAAGTACCGCGACGTCCTGCCCGACTGGTTCCGTGCCTACGTGAGCCTGGAGAGCGAGGCGAGCGTCATCCGCCTCTACGAACCCCACTACGTGCCCGGCCTGTTGCAGACGCCCGACTACGTCACCGCACTCATGCGCGTCGGATTTCCCAACGCGTCCGAGGAGGACATCGCCCGCCGCGTCTCGCTGCGCGTCCGGCGCCAGGACCTGTTCGGCAAGCCGGACTCCCCCGCCCTGTGGGCCATTCTGGACGAGACGGTGCTGCGCCGCCCGGTCGGCGGGGCCGAGGTGATGCGGGCCCAGATAGACCGGCTGCACGACGTGCTGGACCTGCCGAAGGTCACCATCCAGATCATGCGTTTCGGCGCCGGTGCGCACCCGGGCGCCTTCGGCCCCTTCCACTACTTCCGCTTCGGATTCTCCGAACTCCCCGACGTCGTCTACACCGAGAGCCTGGCCGGCGCGGTCTACGTGGACCAGCCGGCCGACGTCGTCACCTATCTCGAAGTACTGGACCGGATGTCCGTACAGGCGGAGCCGGTCGCACGGACCAGGACCATCCTGAGCGAACTGCGCAAGGAGTTGTGAGCCATGGAGACCAACGGACCCGTCCACAGCGGGATGTCCGCCACCGGCCTGGGCACCGAGGGCTGGCACAAGCCCTGGAGCGGTACCAACGGCGGGAGCTGCGTCGAGGCGAAGCGGCTGCCCGACGGCAGCGTCGCCCTGCGGCAGTCCACCGACCCGGACGGACCCGCACTCATCTACACCCGCGCCGAGATGATCTCGTTCCTCGATGGCGCCAAGTCCGGCCAGGCCGACTTCCTCGTCGACTGAGCCGGCGGACGCGACCGGGCGCCCTTCGCCCGGCCCCGCCCCCGCGTGACCGGCGACCGTCCCGACTTCCGTACGTCAAACGGGAGTTGACGGTAGCTTGGACGTCGACCGAGTGACGCACGGCAGGAGACTCACCATGACGGACGGCCGGCCCACCCCCGACCAGGAAGCGTTGGCCAAGATCGACACCACGGTGCCGCACTCGGCCCGCATCTGGAACTACTGGATGGGCGGAAAGGACAACTACGAGGTCGACCGGGAGGCCGGTGACGCCTACCGCCAGGTCGCGCCGAACATCGAGACCATGGCCCGCGCCTCCCGCGACTACCTGATCCGCACGGTGACCCTCGTCGCCGGGGAACGGGGCATCCGGCAGTTCCTCGACATCGGCACCGGCCTTCCCACGTACGACAACACGCACCAGGTCGCCCAGCGCGTGGCCCCCGAGTCCCGCATCGTCTACGTCGACAACGACCCTCTGGTGCTCCGGCACGCCCAGGCGCTGCTCACCAGCACCCCCGAAGGGGTGACGGACTACATCGACGCGGACCTGCACGACCCCGAAAAGATTGTCGAAGCGGCGAGCCGCGTCCTGGACTTCGACCGGCCGGTCGCCCTGATGCTGATGGGCATTCTCGGCCACGTCCAGGACTACGAGGAAGCCAAGTCGATCGTCCGCCGTCTGCACGCCGCCCTCCCCTCCGGGAGTTACTTCGTGCACTACGACAGCACCGACACCGACGCCGCGCTCAAGCAGGCCCAGCAGGGATACGACGACACCGGCGCCGTCCCGTACGTCCTGCGCAGTCCCGGGCAGATCAGCGCCTACTACGAGGGCCTGGAGCTGCTGGACCCGGGCATCGTCTCCTGCCCCCTGTGGCGGCCCGCGCCGGGCACCTCCCCGGTGCCCACCGACGTCCACGGAGGCGTCGCCCGCAAACCCTAGGCTCGGTCACCGCCCGGCAGCGGGGGGATCATGACCGGCGAGTAGGGGTAGCATTCGCCGCCAACACCACATCTCGCAGCGGTGAGGAAGGCGGCTGTCATGTCCGAAACTCAGCTGGAGACATCAGGGCTCAAGGCGCAGTACGCCACTCAGGTGACGGCCGACCTCGAGCGCAATGCCAGTGAACAGGAGCGCCTCGGCGCCGAAGTGGCGGCACTGCAGGAGCGGTTGGACGCGCTGCGGCACGACAGGGAACTGCTGCTCAGCATCCGGCAGACGCTGGACGCCGAAGAGGCGCAAGCGGCGGCGGAGTCGGGCGCGGACGACGGAAAGGGCGCCGCCGAGGTGCCGTCGCCCCGGCGGGCCGGTGACGAGGCCGCGGGTGACACCGCACCCGCGGCGAAGCCCGCGCGGAAGAAGTCCGCCGGCGCGAAGCCGAGGACGCGGGCGAAGACGGGCCGGACGGCCGGGGCGAAGAAGGCGGGCACGAAGGCGGCCACGTCGTCCGGGACCAGGACGGGCCGGAAGGCGGGCGCGGCGCCGGCCGCCAGGACGGAGGCGAAGCCCGCCGCGGCGGAACCCGCCGCAGCGAAGAGCCCCGCCACGACGCCCACCGTCGCGAAGACCACCGTCGCGAAGGCCGCTGACACGAAGACCGCTGACACGAAGCCCACCGCCGCTCAGCCCGCCGCCGCGAAGAACGGCCGCAGCGCCGGCGGCAAGTCGAAGAAGGAGGCCGGGACGCGGAACGCCGCTCGGCAGCCGGACGCCGTCGCGGCCGACCGGCCCACGCTCGTGTCCCTGGTCCACGACCATCTCCGCAGCCAGTCCGAGCCCCGCTCCGCCGCCGAGATCGCCACCGCTCTCGACCGCGCCCACCCGGACCGGACCGTCAAGGCCACCGTCGTCCGCACCACGGTCGAGGGGCTGGTCGCCAAGGGACTCGTGGAGCGCGGCAAGCAGGGCAGCTCCGTGTTCTACGTGGCCACTCACGAGAAGGAGGCCCGGACGCCCGCCCCGGCCGACGGCTGATACGGCCGGCGGCCGGTGCGCCGAAGGCACCCGAGCAGGTGAGCAGGCCCCCTCCCGGTGCGGATGGTGGACGGAACCTGCTCACCCCCGGCTCATCCTGTGCTCTTCGGCGGTCCGCCGGCAGGGAGTGCGGCGGAACACTTCGAGGACGCGCGGCACACCCCGTGTGAACCGCTCGCCCCCGTCCCGTTCCGCGCCTTCCGCCGCACCGCCCGCGCCGGGACGCCCGCAGCCGTACGGGCGGTCAGGTCCGGCCCGGGCCACCGCCGCCGAAGGAGCCGCTCGACCCCTCGCTCCAGCGGTGGCGACGCTGGTCCTCGCTCCGCTTGGTGCCGGTGGGGTGCAGGCCGTACGGCATGAGCCGTTCACTCTCCTGCGTCGCGTGCGGCATCTCGTCGGGTTCCCGCACCTCCCGTATCTCGTGCACCGCCCCCTCGGCCGGCAGATGGGGCTGTTCCTCCGGTGACGGCGGGCCCGGCTCCCTGCTCCGTACGGACATCCCGAGACGGACCGCCCAGACGAGCGCGGCGACGATGATGAGCCCGCCGATGAAGGCGAGGGCGACATTGAGTCCCGTGTGTGACGCAGCCAGTTCATAGCTCATGGCGTTCATGTCCTACATATACCCCTTTCAGGGCAATTGCTTCCCTCTGAGCAGCAGGCGTGACGCCTGGTGACGGCCGGGTACGGTCCGCTGCCGCCGACACAAAGACGCGGGGCCCGCCGCACGGAATCACGTGCGGCGGGCCCCGGTACGAGCGTCACGCGTGACGCCGGGTCTTCTCTCAGTGACGGAAGGTGTCCTTCGCCTTCTCCTTCGTCTGGCGCGCGTCACCCTTCGTCTGCTCGGCGCGGCCCTCGGCGGTCATCCGCTCGTTGCCCACCGCACGGCCGGCGGCCTCCTTCAGCTTGCCCTTGGCCTGCTCGGTCTTGGCCTTGGCCTTCTCGTCCCCAGCCACAGCAACTCACTCCAAGCCGTCTCGACAACACGTGCTCACCTCTTCGAATGACCCCTGCGTCCCTCCGTAAACCCGAGCCGCGATCTCCGCGGGCGAACACGGCCACCGCCGGGAGACAGGCCCTCTTTCCCGGGGGCCGGAGAGGGAACACAGGAATGCGTGCGAAAAACCGGGAAAAGCCGTGGAGAACTCGAGGACATACATCAGGAACTCAGGGGAATCCGATGTCCTGGAGGTTGATAACCATGGTTCCCCTGATTCTCGTTCTGCTTCTCGCGCTGATCCTTTTCGGCGCCGGATTCGCACTGAAGGCACTGTGGTGGATAGCCGTGATCGTGCTCGCCGTGTGGCTGCTCGGTTTCCTCATCCGCCCCGCGGCCGGAGGCGGCCGGCGCGGCCGGTGGTACCGCTGGTAGCCGCATCGGCACTGGGTGGGGCCCGACCGGATCCGGTCGGGCCCCACCTCTGTGGTCAGGTCGTGTGCGCCCGCGCGCGGGGGCTCGGCCCGGGCACCTTCCCCTCACGCCGTCCCTCTCATTCCCTCCCCCGTTCCCTCACGACTCGCCTGTTTCGGCGGGGCGTTGATGGTGACCCGCAGACCGAACGGAGAACGGACGAACAGGACACACGGCAGAACGACGTCGATCGCAGGAGGCTCTGATGGATGACTGGCGGGACTCTGCCGCATGCCGCACCGAGGATCCCGAACTGTTCTTCCCCGTCGGCAGCACCGGCCCCTCGCTTCTGCAGATCCAGGAGGCGAAGGCCGTCTGCCGCGGCTGCCCGGTCCAGGAGGAGTGCCTGCGATGGGCGCTGGCCACGGGGCAGACCACGGGGGTGTGGGGCGGTACGAGTGAGAACGAGCGGCGTGCGATCAAGCGCCGCGTGAGCCTGCGGCAGGCCAGGGAGGCGAAGCAGGCCAGGGAAGCCGGCTGAGCCCACGGGCCCTCGGGCCCGGCGGTCCACCGCTCCCCCTGAGCGTCCGGCGCCCCACCTCACCGGAACGAGGTGGGGCGCCGGCGTGTCCGGCGGCCGACGGTCAGAATTCGACGGCGTCCGCGTCGCAGATGACGGCACCCATGTTGCGCCGCATCATCTCCAGTGCCGCCTCCGCGAGGCCGGCGTGGATGTGGGCGACGGCGTCGCGCGGCACCGAGATGCCGAGGTGGCGGATGTGCGCGTCGAGCGCCGAGTACAGCACGCACTGCTCCGTGACCTGCCCGCACAGGACGAGGTGCTGGACGTCCAGTTGGGACAGCAGGTAGTTCAGGGGCGTCTCGAAGAAGATCGAGTGGCGTGCCTTCAGCACGAACAGGGAATCCTCGTCCGGCCGCAGGGGCTCGACGAGGTCCGCGTGCGGGCCCGCGAGCGCCGTGTCGACCACCTCGCCGTGGTGCGACCTCCACACGCCGAAGTTGTCGTTGACGTAGATGACGGGGACGTCGCTCCGCCTCGCGCGTTCGATCAGCCGGGCGATCACCGGGACCGTGCCGGTCACCGCGGGCAGCAGGAGCTCGGCGTCCTCGTGCTCGTAGGTGTTGATCATGTCGATCACGACGACCGCGCTGTTCTTCGGACGTGCCATGGTTCGATTCCTGTCACCGTGTCGCTCCCCCCGCCGAGCCGGGCCTCACCGGTCCGGCCGCGCCCCGCGCCGCCGGACCGGGCCCGGTCAGCCGCTGTCGGGGTGCTCGCCCTCCTCCCGCTCCTCCTCGTCCCAGGCCCGGGTGTCGCGGGGTTCGACGTAGGGCTCCTCGTCGGCGGGGAGTCCGCCCCGGATGGCGCGCTCCCGGGCCATTTCCGCGTCGAATTCCAGGCCGAGCAGAATGGCGAGATTACTGAGATACAGCCACACCAGGAAGATGATGACGCCCGCGACGGTTCCGTACGTCTTGTTGTACGACCCGAAGTTCGCCACGTAGAAGGCGAAGCCGACGGAGGCGACCATCCAGATCACCAGGGCGAGGAAACTGCCCGGCGAGATCCAGCGCAGCCCCCGGCCCTTGGCATTCGGCGTGGCCCAGTACAGCAGGGCGATCATCGCGGTCACGAGAATCACGAGGACCGGCCATTTCGCGAACGACCACACCGTGACGACGCTGTCGCCGATGCCGAGGATCCTTCCGGTCTGCCGGGCCAGGCCGCCGGTGAACACGACGATGAGCGCGCTGGCGACCGCGAGCAGCATCAGCAGGACCGTCACGCCCAGCCGGACGGGCAGCACCTTCCAGACGGGCCGCCCCTCCTCGATGTCGTAGACGGCGTTGGCGGCGCGGATGAACGCGGCGACGTAGCCGGAGGCCGACCACACCGCGGCCAGCAGTCCGACCACCGCCAGGAAGGAGCCGGTTCCGCCGTTTCCCTGCAGCTGCCGCACCGCGTCCGTCACCACGTCGCGGGCGGGGCCCGGGGTGAGCTGCTTCAGATTGTCCAGGACCTTCGTCGTCGTGGACGCGCCGGCGACACCGAGGAGGGAGACCAGGACCAGGAGCGCGGGGAAGAGCGACAGCACCCCGTAGTAGGTGAGCGCGGCCGCCCGGTCGGTGAGCTCGTCGTCCTTGAACTCCTTGAGCGTCCGGCGCAAAATCGCGGACCAGGACTTCTTGGGCAGCTCCGTCGGTGTGTCCGGGGCCTCCTCCTCCACCTCGGGAGCCGGCCCGGCGCCGTCCGTGCCCTGTGTCCGCCCGTCGTTCGGTAGCCGTTTCATGGGTACCGAGTAACCGCAAACGGCCCGGTCCACCGCTTTCTCACCCGATTCGCCGACGGGGGCCGACGTGACGTCCGTCGCGTCGTGGATCGACCGTGCATCGACGCCCGACACCGGGGTAACCGGCCTGCCACCAGTGGTTTTTTATGGGAGGTTCTTGTGTCCGGAGTCCAGAATCCGTTGTCCGTCGAGGTGACCCTGCCCCGGGACGACGTCGCGCTCATCACCGTCGAGGGCTACCTGGACATCGATACAGCGACCGAACTGCAGCACCACCTGGCGAACCAGCTGCACCACGGGCGCCGACGGTTCCTTCTGGACCTGTCGGCCGTGCCTTTCATGGACTCGTCCGGTATGAACATCGTCCTGCGCGGCTATCAGGAGACCCGGCGGACGGCCGGGAGCCTGCATGTCGTCGCTCCGACTCCCGCGGTGCGGCGGGTCCTGGACCTGACCGGTGTGAGCCTCACGGTGCCGACGTCGGAGACCGTCGAGGAGGCGCTCGCCCTGGTGGACACGTTGCAGGAGGAGCAGGAGCGGGAGCGGCAGCAGGAGGAGCAGGGCGTCCGCGGCGATGCGTGAGACGCGCCCCGTCACTCGGGCCGTCCGGCCGTTTCCTCGGCCGGCGGGGGCGTTCCCACCCCCCCGTTCCCACCCCGCGTCTCCGCATCGTCCGCGGAAAGCGGGGCACCTGAGGGCCTGGAGGCCGGCGGCGGCCGCGGTGTGTTCTCCCCCGGCACGCCGGACCTCTTCGCTTTATGAATCCGAAGCACGAAGGAGAGAGATGATGTCGTCTTCCGCCCGCCCGAAGTACACCGTTCCCGGCCTGAGCACGCAGGACGGCGGCAGGGTGATCGATCTGCTCCGGATGCGCCTGCACGCTCTCAACGACCTTTCGCTGACGCTGAAGCACATTCACTGGAACGTGGTCGGCCCGCATTTCATCGCCGTGCACGAGATGCTCGACCCGCAGGTGGACCGCGTACGGGACATGGCGGACGACGCCGCCGAGCGGATCTCCGCCCTGGGCGGGGTGCCGGAGGGGACCCCGGGCGCCCTGGTCGCCCAGCGGACCTGGGACGACTACAGCGTCGGCCGGGCCGACGCCATCGCCCACCTCGGCGCTCTCGACCTCGTCTACACCGGGATCATCGAGGAGCACCGTGCGGCGGTAGCCGAGGTCGGCAAGGTCGACCCGGTGACGGAGGACCTTCTCATCGAGCATCTGCGCTCGCTGGAGCAGTTCCAGTGGTTCGTCCGCGCGCACCTGGAGAGCTCCGGTGGCACGCTCGCCACGGCGCACGCGCACACCGAGCGCCAGGCGGCCGAGTCCGCGGGGGACGGCGGCGAGTAGTCGGTCGCCGTCGTCACGCACGGGCGGGGCCCGGACTCCCACGGAGTCCGGGCCCCGCCCGTGCGCGCGCGTGCCCGCTCCCGCCGCGGCTTTCCGGCGGGTCAGTCGCGGTCCAGATAGCAGCGGATCGTCGTGCCGCCCTCGCCGGTGTGGACGCGGACGAGGTCCGAGACGTGGTGGACGAGGAGGAGGCCGCGGCCTCCGATCTGTTCGGGGCGCGCGGGGCGGCGTCCGGCCAGCGGGTCGGTCAGGTGCCCCTCGTCCCGCACCTCGCACACGATCTGCTCGCTCTCCGCCCAGACCCGCAGCGTCCCGGAGCCCCCCGCGTGCACCACGCTGTTGGTCGTCAGCTCCGCGACGACGAGTCCGAGGTCCTGCAGCCGTACTCCCGACATGCCCAGAGCCCGGGACTCGCGGAGGGCGAAGTCGCGGACGGTCGGCAGGCTCTCGGCCCCGAAGCGGGCCGTCGCCGCCCCGGGCGGGTGCCGCAGCGGTGCGTTGCAGCGGGCCAGCACGCGGTCGGGGTCGTAGGCCGCGCTGGCCCGGGGGCCCTGCCCGTCGACGACGACGGGGTGGGTGGCGTGGGCGTCGGTGATGGCGTTCGGGGGCAGCGAGGCCGCGTCGTAGGGGCAGAGGATCGTCAGGTCCCGGCCGCGGAACGCGGTGTTGATCAGCGCCTCGTGCTGGACGCAGGCCGGATACTCCGTCGCGGTGCGGCCGGGCCACACCGGCTCGCCGACGATCCGCACATGGCGGTCGGTCCGGCGGTCGGCGAAGGCGCGCAGCACCGAGGAGATGATGCGGCCGGGGTTGCGGCCGGCCCGCGTCATGTCGACGAAGTGGACTTCGGCGGCGTCCGTGCCGAGCGCCGCCCGGATCAGTTCCAGGCGTGCGGGGGGTGCGGCCACCGCCACCGGCTCCGCCGCGGCCATGCCGTCCCGCAGGAAACACACGGTCCCCTCCAGGTACTCCCGGTCGCCGCGGTAGAACAGAGCCGGATGGACGAAGGGCTCGCCCGGGGGTGCCGTACCGGTCATGCCGCCCCCTCGTGCGTCGGTGCGGACGGATCGCTTCCAGCGGGATTCCCGGTACCCCGGCGTCTCCCGGCCGGGCGCGGCCGCGACGCCCCGCCGCCCCCGTGCGCCCTGTCCACCCGTCTCATCTCGCGGCCCAGGGTACCGGTACCGATCGCGTGTTCGACGGCGCCGCCGCGGCCCCCGGTGGAGTGGCGTCGCGAAATTTTTTCTGGATCGGGAGGAGTGAGCGGTTCGAGCCGGGGCATGCGGGCTTTGTCAGCACGACTTTCGACGATTGGGGTGGGCGGCATGACGACCGTGACGTCAGCGCGGGCAACGGCCAAGGCGCACGAGACCGTCGCGGCGGCGGAGGCGACGACCGGCTGGACCGAGCTTCCGGAGATCGGGGACCCGTCGAAGGTGAAGCCGAGGGACGCCCGGGACCTCTCCCGGCAGTTCTTCGACCGCCTGGGAAGCCTCGAAGAGGGCACCCACGAGTACCAGTACGTCCGCAACACCCTGATCGAGATGAACCTCTCACTCGTCCGTTACGCCGCCGCGCGCTTCCGCAGCCGCAGCAACAGCGAGATGGAGGACATCGTCCAGGTCGGCACGATCGGTCTGATCAAGGCCATCGACCGGTTCGAGCTCACCCGCGAGGTGGAGTTCACCTCGTTCGCCGTCCCCTACATCGTCGGCGAGATCAAGCGCTTCTTCCGCGACACCAGCTGGGCGGTCCACGTTCCGCGGCGTCTGCAGGAGGCCCGCGTCGAGCTGGCCAAGGCCACCGAGGAGCTGCGCACCCGTCTGGGCCGCACGCCCACGACGCGTGAGCTCTCGGAGCTCATGTCGCTCTCCGAGGAAGAGGTCATCGAGGCCCGCAAGGCCTCCAACGCCTACACCTCCTCGTCCCTCGACGCCGCCCTCACCGGCAACCCCGACTCCGACGGCGAGTCGGCCCTCGCGGACTTCATCGGCGAGGACGACACCGCTCTCGAACTGGTCGACGACTTCCACTCGCTCGCACCCCTCATCGCCCAGCTCGACGACCGCGAGCGGCTGATCATCCATCTCCGCTTCGTCGAGGAGCGCACCCAGGCCCAGATCGGCGAGGAGCTCGGCGTCTCCCAGATGCACGTCTCCCGCCTGATCAGCCGGATCATCAAGCGTCTGCGTACCGGTCTTCTCGATCCGGCCGTCGCCTGACGCTCCCCTCGCCCGCACACCGCGCGCCCCACCGCCCTGTCACCGGCTCACCGGCCGGCGACAGGGCGGTTCGCTTTGCCCGCCGGGCCTGTCCGCGACCAGGCGAAACCCTGCTGAGTATCCAGCTTCGGCGCGGTCATGCCTGTTCTCCGCGACTTTTTTCGCCTCACCCGTGATTCGGCCGACGGCTTTGTCGGCCGCCGCGATTCTGGGTTAGCCTTCGACGTATTTTTCTCATCGGGCAGATCCTGATCTGCGGGAACGCCGCGAACGCCGGGGGGATCGTTCGCATGTCCGGCGGGGTTCCGAGTCCCTTTCCCGGGACTCGTGGGGAGCGGAACGAGGGTTGGCATGACCACGACCAAGAAAGCGCCTTCCGGGGCCACGCCGGGCGAGCAGGAGCTGCGGCAGCTGCTGGCCGGACTGACCGCCGTTCGGGACGGCGACTTCGGCACACGACTGCCCGACGAGGCCGGTGGCCTCCTCGGCGACATCGCCACCGTGTTCAACGGCATGGTCGACCAGCTGTCGGTCTTCACCTCCGAGGTCACGCGCGTGGCGCGCGAGGTGGGCACGGAGGGGACCCTCGGCGGGCAGGCGGAGGTCCCCGGGGTCTCCGGCACCTGGGCCGATCTGACCGACTCCGTCAACGCCATGGCGGGCAACCTCACCACGCAGGTCCGCGACATCGCCCAGGTCGCCACGGCCGTGGCGAAGGGCGACCTCTCCCAGAAGATCGACGTACCGGCGCGCGGCGAGATCCTGCAGCTCAAGGAGACCGTCAACACGATGGTCGACCAGCTGTCCGCCTTCGCCGACGAGGTCACCCGCGTCGCCCGCGAGGTCGGCAGCGAGGGCCGCCTCGGCGGCCAGGCCCAGGTGCCCGGCGTCGGCGGCGTGTGGCGCGATCTGACGGACTCGGTCAACCTGATGGCCGGCAATCTCACCGCCCAGGTCCGCAACGTGGCGCAGGTCACCACGGCGGTGGCCCGCGGCGACCTCTCCCAAAAGATCACCGTGGACGCCCGCGGCGAGATCCTGGAACTCAAGAACACGATCAACACGATGGTCGACCAGCTGTCCGCCTTCGCCGACGAGGTCACCCGCGTCGCCCGCGAGGTCGGCACCGACGGGCGGCTCGGCGGCCAGGCGGACGTCAAGGGTGTCAAGGGCACCTGGCGCGACCTCACGGACTCCGTCAACTTCATGGCGGGCAACCTCACCGCCCAGGTCCGCTCCATCGCCCAGGTGGCCACAGCGGTGGCGAAGGGCGACCTCTCCCAGAAGATCACCGTGGACGCCCGCGGCGAGATCCTGGAGCTCAAGGAGACCATCAACACGATGGTCGAGCAGCTGTCCGCCTTCGCCGACGAGGTCACCCGCGTCGCCCGCGAGGTGGGCACGGCGGGCAACCTGGGCGGCCAGGCCACCGTGCGCGGGGTCTCGGGCACCTGGAAGGACCTCACCGACAACGTCAACGTCATGGCGTCGAACCTGACCGGGCAGGTCCGCTCGATCGCACAGGTGGCGACGGCCGTGGCGCGCGGTGACCTGTCCCAGAAGATCACGGTCGAGGCCGAGGGCGAGGTCGCCGCCCTCGCCGATGTCATCAACACGATGGTCGACACCCTCTCCGCGTTCGCCGACGAGGTCACCCGTGTGGCCCGCGAGGTCGGCACCGAGGGGCGCCTCGGCGGACAGGCGCACGTGCCGGGCGTGGCGGGCACCTGGAAGGACCTCACCGACAACGTCAACTCGATGGCCAACAACCTCACCGGCCAGGTGCGCAACATCGCCCTGGTCACGACGGCCGTGGCCAAGGGCGACCTGTCGAAGAAGATCGACGTGGACGCGCGCGGGGAGATCCTGGAGCTCAAGACGACCATCAACACGATGGTCGACCAGCTCTCCGCCTTCGCCGCCGAGGTCACCCGCGTCGCCCGCGAGGTCGGCAGCGAGGGCCGCCTCGGCGGACAGGCCGAGGTCGAGGGCGTCTCCGGCACGTGGAAGCGCCTCACGGAGAACGTGAACGAGCTCGCCGGCAACCTGACCCGCCAGGTGCGGGCCATCGCCGAGGTGGCGAGCGCCGTGGCCGAGGGCGACCTGACGCGCTCGATCACCGTGGAGGCCTCCGGCGAGGTCTCCGAGCTCAAGGACAACATCAACTCCATGGTCGAGTCCCTGCGCGAGACGACGCGGGCCAACCAGGAGCAGGACTGGCTGAAGACCAACCTGGCCCGGGTCTCGGGGCTGATGCAGGGCTACCGCGACCTGGACATCGTGGCCGAGCTGATCATGGACGAGCTGGCTCCGCTGGTCGGCGCGCAGTACGGCGCGTTCTACCTGGCGGAGGACACGGCGAGCGGGACCGTCCTCAGGCTCGTCGGCTCCTACGGGTACCCGGACGACACCGGCCGGCCCGCCCGTATCCCGATGGGCCGCTCGCTCGTCGGGCAGGTCGCGCGCAGCCGCCGCGCCATCACGGTCGACGAGCTGCCGCCGGGCTACGTGACCATCTCCTCGGGGCTGGGCAGCGTGGTCCCCGCGACCCTGGTCGTCCTCCCCATCGTGGTCGAGGAGCAGGTGCTCGGTGTCATCGAGCTGGCCTCGGTCACCCGCTTCACCCACGCCCACCAGGCGTTCCTCGAGCAGCTGATGGAGACCATCGGGGTCAACGTCAGCACCATCGTGGCCAATGCCCGCACCGACGAGCTGCTCGGCGAGTCGCAGCGTCTGACCGCCGAACTCCAGGCCCGCTCCGAGGAGCTGCAGGTCCAGCAGGACGAACTCCAGCGTTCCAACGCGGAGCTGGAGGACAAGGCGTCGCTGCTGGCCACGCAGAACCGCGACATCGAGGCGAAGAACCTGCAGATCGAGCAGGCCCGGCAGGAACTGGAGGCCCGCGCCCAGCAGTTGTCGCTGGCCTCGAAGTACAAGTCGGAGTTCCTGGCCAACATGAGCCACGAACTGCGGACCCCGCTCAACAGCCTGCTCATCCTCGCCCAGCTGCTCGCGCAGAACCCCTCGCGCAACCTGACGCCGAAGCAGGTCGAGTACGCGGGCATCATCCACTCGGCGGGCTCGGACCTGCTGCAGCTGATCAACGACATCCTCGACCTGTCGAAGGTCGAGGCGGGCAAGATGGACGTGTCCCCGGAGCGGGTGCCGCTGCGCCGGCTGCTGGAGTACGTCGAGGCGACGTTCCGGCCCATGACGTCGCAGAAGAGCCTCGACTTCACCGTCAGTACGGCCCCGGGGGCGCCCGCCGACCTGCTCACCGACGACTCCCGGCTGCGGCAGGTGCTGCGCAACCTGCTGTCGAACGCGGTGAAGTTCACCGAGCGCGGCAGTGTCGAGCTGCGCATCGAACCGGCGGCCGACGCGGAGGTGCCCGAGGGCGTACTGCGCGGCGGCACCGTCGTCGCGTTCCGTGTGAAGGACTCCGGCATCGGCATCCCGGAACAGCAGCTGGAGACGATCTTCGGGGCGTTCCAGCAGGCCGACGGCACCACGAGCCGCAAGTACGGAGGCACGGGGCTCGGTCTGTCGATCACCCGGGAGATCGCCCATCTGCTGGGCGGCGCGGTCACCGTGGACAGCACACCCGAGCAGGGCAGCACGTTCACGCTCTTCCTTCCGGTGGCCCGCGCCGACTTCGAGGAACTGCTCAGCAGCGGCCGTCCGCTGGAGAGCGCCCCGCACAAGCAGGCCGCCGAACTGGTCGCGGTCCAGCACCCGGAGCCCGTCCCGGCGGGCGGGTCCCAGCAGCGCCGGCGCCGGCTGCTGGTGGTCGAGGAGCGTCCGCGCGGCCTGCTGACCCTGGTCGCCGAGAGCGCGGTGGCCGACGTCGCGCGCGGGCGGGACGAGGGCGACCCCCGGCAGGCCGTGGACGTCATCACGGTCGTCGGGGCGCAGGAGGCGGCGAGTGCGCTGGCCGCCGACCCCTCGCACTGCGTGGTGCTCGAACTCGGTATGCCCGACGGGCAGGCGGCCCGTTTCCTGGAGGCCGTGGAGGGTGATTCGGCGCTGGCGACCGTGCCCGTGCTCGTCCACAACGGCAACCGCGCCGATCTGGCGCAGGAGCAGGCGCTGCAGTCCCGGTCGGGCGTCAGGTCGCTGGAATTTCTGTCGAGCCTGGACGAGCTGCGCGAGCGCATCGTGCTGCACCTGTCGGCGGAGGAGCCGGGCGACGTGCTTCCGCTGGTCCGGGCCGACGAGCCGCTGGGGCAGACGCCACCGGTCGTCGACGACGCCTTCCGCGGCCGCACGGTGCTCGTGGTCGACGACGACGCCCGCAACCTCTTCGCGCTCAGCGGGATCCTGGAGCTGCACGGCTTCCACGTCCTGCACGCGGAGAACGGCAGGAAGGGCATCGAGACGCTGATCGCCCGGCCGGAGATCGCGCTGATCCTGATGGACGTGATGATGCCGGAGATGGACGGGTACACGGCCACGGCCGAGATCCGCAAGATGCCCCAGTACGCACAGCTGCCCATCATCGCGGTCACCGCGAAGGCGATGCCGGGCGACCGGGAGAAGAGTCTGGTGTCGGGAGCCAGCGACTACGTGACGAAGCCGGTCGACACGGACGATCTGATCGCCTGTGTCCGCCGCTGGCTGGGCGCGTGAGGACGGACGGTGCCCGCCGGTTCCAGCAGCCGGCCGGGCGCCCTTCGGCACCGCCCCTTCTCCCCCGCGCCTTCGGGCGTACCAGCCGAGGAGCAACCGCACAGTGAGTACTCCCGAGCAGCCCGGTGAGCAGCCCGCCGTCGATCCGCCGGCCGGCGCGGCCGGCCCGAGCGCCACGGACGCGGGCGTGGACGGTGACGGCACGGACACCGATACCGACACCGACGCCGCGGCGACGTCGGCGGTGGGCCGGCTCGCGGCCACCGTGGAGCGGCTGCGCAACGAGGTGAGGGCCGCCCAGGCCGAGGCCGACGGGCGCGCCCTGGTCGAACTGGCCAAGGGCATCCTGATCGAGCGGCTGCACTGCGGGCCCGTACAGGCGGCCCGCCAGCTCGCCGAACTGGCGGAACAGTCGAAGGTCACTCCGCTCGAGTTCGCCGTCGAGGTCATCAACCAGGCGGCGCGCGACCGGCTGTCCGAGGTGACCACGGCCTTCCTGGCCGCGACCAGCCGGCCGGAGAGCTCCGAGGACGGCTCGGACGGCTCGTCCGCCGTGCGTCTGCGGGAGGCCGAGAGCGGGGCCCTGGCCGCCGACGACACCCAGTCCGTGGCCGACTCCCTGCTGCAGCACGCCCTCACCCCGCTCGGGGCGGTGGCGGTGGCCATCTGGGCGGCGGGGGCGGACGGTTCGCTGACCCTGGCGGGCAGCGCCGGTTTCCCCGCGGCGGAGGCCGGACGCTGGCGATATGTGCCGCCGGGGGTGGCCACCGTCGCGCGGCGCGCGCTGTCCGGCCGTGCCGTGCAGTGGACCCGCTCGATGGCGGACGCGGGCATCCCGTCCATCGGCCACGGTCAGCACCGCGACGGCGGACGGGTCGCCGTCCCCGCCGGGACCGGCGGCCGCGTGCACGGCGTCCTGGAGATCGCCTGGCCCTCCCCGCTGGAGCCGCAGTCGCCGCAGGTCGTCCGCCAGGTGGAGGCGCTGGCCGAGCTGTGCGCGCACACCCTGGAGACGCACACGCTGCCCGCCGACGGCCCGTACACGGGCACACCGCGGGTCACGGCCGACGTCTCGGAACTGGTCGACCTCGTCGACGGGCTGCACGATCCGGCACTGGTGCTCGTGCCGCACCTGTCCGCCGACGGTCAGCTCGCCGACTTCCGCATCCACCACGTCAACAGCCGGTTCCTCGATCCGGCGGGCCGGCCGCGCGGCATCGTCCAGGGGGCGCTGCTGCTGGAGGCGTACCCGATGGCGGCCGGGCAGGGCGACCTCTTCTCGAGCGTCGAACGGGTCTACGCCACCGGGGAGCCGTTCCGGGCGCACCGGATGGACCTGACGGCGCTGATCGACCAGGTGCCCGTGGCTGCGGTCGCCGACATCAACGTCAGCCGGCACGGCGACAGTGTCCTGCTGATCTGGCGGATCGAGGACGAGACAGCCCGGCTCGCCAGTCTGCTGCAGCACGCACAGCGGCTCGGCAGGGTCGGCGGCTTCGAGGAGAACCTCCTCACCGGCGAGATCACCTGGAACGACACCCTGTTCAGCCTCTACGGGCGTCCGCAGTCCAGCGCCCCGGTCCCGCTGGAGGAGCTGGCCGCGCACGCCCACCCGGACGACGCGGTCATGATCGGCCGGTTCCTGCGGACGGTGCTGCACCAGCGCCGTCCGGCCACGGCCGCCTTCCGGCTGCTGCGCCCGGACGGCGTGACCCGGCACATCCGTGTCGTCGCCGAACCGGTGCTCGACGCGGACAGCCGGCTGTTCGCCGTGCGCGGTGCGTGCCAGGACATCTCCTCCCAGCACTGGACGGAGGTCGCGCTGGCGGCCACGCGCGACCAGCTCGCCCACACCGAGCAGCAGGCCCATGAACGGGCCCGGCTGACCCTGCAGTTGCAGCACGCGATCATGCCCCCGACGCGGGCTCCGCTGGAGGCCCCCCGCCTGGAGGTGGCCGTCCGCTACCGTCCGGCGGAGACCGAGCAGCTGGTCGGCGGCGACTGGTACGACGCCGTGGTCCTGCCGTCCGGTCTGGTCCTGCTGTGCGTGGGTGACGTGGCCGGTCACGGGATAGAGGCGGCGACCAGCATGGTCGTCCTGCGCAACGCGCTGCGGGGTCTCGCGGTGACCGGTGCGGGCCCCGGGCAGCTGCTGTCCTGGCTCAACATCGTGGCGCACCATCTGACGGGCGCGGTCACCGCGACGGCGGTCTGCGGGCTGTACGACCCTCAGCTGCGCACGCTGCGCTGGGCGAGGGCCGGCCATCTGCCGCCGGTCCTGGTGCGCGACGCGGAGGCGAGCGCGCTGCCGCTGGTCAAGGGGATGCTGCTGGGGGCGGTGCCCGAGGCCGCGTACGAGGAGGACGAGGTCCAGCTGGCGGCCGACGACACCCTGTTGATGTACACGGACGGCCTGATCGAGCGCCGTGACCGTTCGGTGGAGGAGTCGCTGGCCCAGCTGCTGACCACCGCGCGCTCGGCTCCCTCGACCCTGGACCACCATCTGGACCGGCTGCTCACGTACAGCCGGTCGGACACCGACGACGACACCTGCATCGTCGGCATCCGGGTGTCCTGAGGCGCCCGCGCGGCCGGGGCCGGGTCAGATCGCCGGGCGGCCCCGGGCGCTCTCGAACTCGGTCAGGGCCGGACCGTCGTGGTTCCAGGGCCATGCGGTGACGGTGTTGCCGAGCGCCTCGAAGGCGGGGACGGCCTGCTGGCGCCGGTCGGCGGCGGTCAGGGCGTAGGCCAGCAGGTTCAGGTCGGCGAGGGCGCCCGCGTGATGGAAGAACGCCTGCTGCGGCCAGGTGTGCCAGACCCGGTCGAGTGCCTCGGTGGCCGGCGCTCCGGTCCAGTGGTTGCGGGCGACCATGGGCTCCACGCCGCCCCGGGTCATCAGTGCGTGGTACTGGCGCACCTGGGCGGTGAGTTCGACCGCCGCGCACGGCGCGTTCGCGGGCATCCGGGCGCGTACGGAGTCGACGAAGTCGAGGACCTGCACGCGCGATCCGGCCTCCTCGGGCGAGAGGTAGCCGAGCATGCCGAGGTACGCCTCGCGGTGCCAGCGGTCCCGCGCCAGGATCTCGTTCCACAGGCCGAAGACGTCGGACTGCCGGTAGCGCTCCACGCGGGCCACACCGAGCAGGACCACCCACGGCGCGGGGTCCTCCGGTGCCAGCTCCGCCGCGAGCACGCACTGCTTGGCCGTGGACGAGGCGTCCTCCATCGCCCCCTCGGCACGGCCCCGGACCAGCGCGGACCAGGCGTCGAGGACCAGCGCGGTCGCGTCCCGCGGGTCGCGCGACGCCCAGGCGGCCGGCAGCCGGGACCCCGACAGCTGGTCGGCCAGTACGGACAGGCGGTGCGCGCGGCGGTCCCAGTCCGCGGGGTGCGCCTCCATGAACCGGGCGAGTTCGCTCACGCGCGCGTCCGTCGGGGCGACCGGGCCCGACCCGACCGTCCTCCGCAGGGACTTCAGCACTTTGCCCAGCTCCCCGTCGTCGAGCTCCGGGGCGAGGCGTGCCTTGTTGCGGCGGCTGGAGAGGAAGGGCATGGGCCGAATGCTATGAGTGACACCCCGTCGCACAAGGTGTACAGCCTGATCGTTACCGGATCACGCGCGTCCGCGGCGTTGCCGCCGGTCACCCGTCGGCGACTTGATCGACCGGATTAGGCTCTCGGCATGGAACACACGGAGATCATTCTGCGAGCCATCGGTGTGCTGACCGAGACGAACGCGATGACACGCAGGATCGCCCGGGAGGAGAGCTCCGACATCGACACGGGCGAGAGCCAGCTCGGCTCGCTCGTGACGGAGGTCTTCCCGTCCGTGGAGGTGCCCGCGGACGCCGGCCCCGCCGAGGCCGGGCAGGCCGTCGCGGACGCCTACCTCCCGGCCACCATCTCCCTCGTCGGCGCCTTCGCGTTCCTGTTCTCCGAGCTCGCCGAGGTGCACGACGCCGGACGGACCGACATCACGACGGCCGAACTCCTCCAGAACCTCGCGCTGCGTCTGTCGCAGGCGGACGAGGAGTCCTGAGTCCCGCTCCCCCGCCGGTCCACCGGCCGGTCGGCGGGCCGCTCCGCATGGTCGGCGGCCTGCTCCGCGCGGTCTCCGCGCGGTCAGCGGGCGTACGCGTCCACGGGCGGCCGGGGCCGCCGGGCAGAAAGCAGCCCCGCCGGCGGTCTCGGGGGGGGTTGGACCGCGGCGGGGCTGTGGGCTCGGGGGTGCCGGGGGGGGGGAGGGCTCCCTCGAGCTGCTTGGAAGTGCTGGTGCCCCCCTTCGGGGAACCCATGCCTGCCGGAACACAGGTTTTTTCGGTCTCCTTGCCTCATCGGCCGAAACCGTCGCCTCCGGCGTCCGCTGACCCGCGCCCACGACCGGTCGTCCAGCCCGTCCGCCCCTGGTCGCGGGCGCCGATCGGTGATTGGCTGTGCCCGTCCGTCCGATCCGGCAACGGGAGCGTTTCAGCCATGAGCACTGTCCCCACCTACGAGTACAAGGTCGTCACCTTCCGGGAGTCGCTGGTCGGTGACGCCCTGGACAGCGGAAAGCTGGAGAAGCTGCTCAACAAGCACGCCGAGGACGGCTGGGCGCTCAAGGCGATCACCTCCGCCGACGTGAAGGGCCGGATCGGCCCCGGCGCCGTCGAGGGACTGCTGATCACCTTCGAACGCCCTCGCGGCTGACGCGGCGGCGGCGCCGTCCGGGTCAACGGCCCGCGTGTGCGGGCGCGTCGGTCCGGCGGGGCCCGCTGCCCCGCCCGTCGTCGGCCCGGCGCGTCCAGCCGTACAGGACCACCGAGCACAGCGCCGCGACCGCGCACCAGGTCGAGACGAACTCCAGACGCCACAGGGCCCAGCAGATCAGCGCGCCCACGCCGAGCAGGACGCCGAGCAGCACCAGCCGGCGGTCACCGGCCAGCAGCAGCGAGCCGATCGTGGCCAGGAGATAGCCGGCGATCGCCGCCTGCGCGTACGGCACGTCGATGGCGTAGCCGACGGTGTGCCCGCGGATCTCGGCGGTCACCGGGCGGGTGGAGAGTCCCCAGGTGAGCAGCGTCGCGGTCGCCGCCCCGGCCGCGAGCGGCACCGCCAGGCGGCGGCGGGCGTGCCGGGGTGCCGCGCACATCACGGCGGCCGGCACCCACAGGGCGAGCAGGGGCAGCGCGATCACCGTCCACAGGAGTGTGGCGGGCCCGCGGCCGCCTCCCGCGTGCCAGACGGCCGCCTCCACCAACTGGTGCGCGCCGAGCAGCACGGGCAGCGCGGCGAGCGGAACGTCGCGGCGGTCACGGGCCCGGGCGACACAGGCCACGCCCGCGGCGGTCACGGCGGCGCCCGCTACCAGATCGGCCTGCGCACTCCAGCACATGCGGGTCACCCTCCGTCGCACGACGGTGCCGGTCCGCTCCCCGGCGCCGGTGCGGCCCTGCCGGGCATGGCGCAGCCGGCCCGCCGGGGCGCTGTGCGCCGGTCAGAAGGCATCGGCGCGTACGTGCGGCATCACGCTGCTCGCCACCCGGTAGCGGCCGTTCGGCACCCGGTCGCCCTTGGTGACGTGCACCGTGAGGGGCCCCGCCCACTCGTAGTCGTGGCGCTCCCCGTGCCGCACCAGGCTGTCGGCGAGCACCTGGCCGACGTGGCCGCGGCTGCGGCCGAGTTCGTCGTGGACGGACTCGGCCAGCTCGACGTCGTAGGCGTTGGGGACCACGACGCGGCTCTCGCTGCACACCACGGCGTGGCGGTCGCACTCCTGCCTCAGGGCTTCGACGATCTCGACCGGTTCCTTGTTCCTGACCTGTGCCAGCAGCCCCTTTCCGAAGTCCTCCAGCGCTCGCTCCCAGTCGGTGAGTGTGCTCACGGCCCGGATCTCCTCCTTCGTCCGCCCCCGGTCGGTCTTCCTACGTCTTCGTGCCTCTTCGTGCGTCGGGCGATGGCGCCCGTGGAAGCGGGTGCCCTGTCGGCGGCGGTCGACGCGTCCCGCACGGCGGGCCGAAAGCCGTGCCCGCGGGCCATCGAAGCGTCCGGACCGGGTACCCGGCCGGTATGACCGACGTCGTGGACTCCGATGAGCTGTTGCGGCGCATCCAGCGCGCCCGGGCCTTCGCCGTGCGGGAGGAGAGGGCGTGGCGGGCCCGCAGCGACGAGCTGGGGGAGGGCGATCCGGGCGGGGCGCAGGAGGCCTCGGTACGGGGATGCGCCTTCGAGACCGTGCGCAGGGTGCTGGACGAGATCGTGGCCCCGGGCTCCCGCCCGCCGGACGGGCAGGGCGGCTGACCGCTCCACGCCCCGCCCCGTCCCTTCTCCCGGGAACGGCAGCGCCCCGTTCCCGGGCCTCCGTATGCCCGCGTCCCCGCGTGACGCCCCGCGCGTGATCCTCACGGACGCGGAGCGGCCCGGGCCGGCCGCGCCCCGGACAACGGCCCGGACATCGCCCTGGCATCGCCCCGGACAACGGATCGGAAACGGGCCGGACCGCGCACGGACTTCGCCCCCGCTCCGCACCGGGGTCGGCTAGATTCGAGATCTCTCGATTCCCGTGATTCCCGGCGAGGTTCACGTTGAGGTGATGTCTGGAGCGGCGCATGCACCGGTACGACGTTTCTCTCCCCGGCGTGCCCTCGACGCAGGGAGGACTCGCCGACGCTCTCTTCGACACGGCGCGCCGTGACCCCGGCCTGCCGCAGATCGCCCGGCGCTCCACGGGCGCGGGCACGGCCTGGACCCCGGTGACCGCGGCCGAGTTGCGCGACGAGGTGGTCGGCCTCGCCCGCGGGCTCGTCGCCTCCGGCATCCAGCCGGGCAACCGCGTGGCCGTCATGGCGCGCACCAGCCCCGAGTGGACCGCGCTCAGTCTGGCGCTCTGGTCGGTGGGCGCCGAGATCGTCCCGATCTACCCCACGTCCTCGCACGAGCAGGTCGCCTGGATCCTCTCCGACGCCGACTGCGTGGGCGTCGTGGTGGAGGACGAGGAAGGCATCATGACGGTCGGCTCGGCCTGCGCGTCGCTGCCGCGCATGCGCCACGTCTGGCAGCTGGACTCGGGTTCCCTGACCCAACTGGCCGAGCGCGGCCGGGCGGTGCCGGAGGCGGCCGTCGACTCGCTGCGCCGGATCGTGCTGCCGGACTCCACCGCGGTCGTCGCCTACACGTCGGGCACGACCGGCCACCCCCGGGGCTGCGCGCTCTCCCACCGCGGCCTGGCGAGCCCCTGCGACACGCTGCTCGCGGGGTGGCGGCAGACGGCCGCGCCGCCCGGTGAGCAGCCGGCCATCCTCGCCTTCCTGCCGTTCTCGCACGTGTACGGCCTCATGATCCAGCAACTCTGCCTGCGCGGCGGAATGCTGCTGGGGCACGAACCCGAACTCCGCACGGAGGCCCTCGCCGAGTCCCTGCTGTCGTTCCGCCCGACGTACCTGTACGCCGTGCCGTCCGTCTTCGAGAGGCTCTACAAGAACTTCCTCCGTGCGGCCCAACAGGCGGGCCGAGGCGCCCTGTTCGAGCGGGCCGTCGGTACGGCACGGGACTTCGCCGCGGCCGTGGAGCGACAGCGGCTCGGTGCGGGGCCGGGGCCCGGCCTCGATCTGCGGCTGCAGCACGCCCTGTACGAGAAGGCGGTGTACCGCAGGCTGCGCTCCGCCCTGGGCGGAAGGATCTGCGGCGCGGGATCGGGCGGCTCGCCGCTCAACCGTCAACTCGCGCTCTTCTACTCGGGGATCGGGATCCCGCTGCACGACGGGTACGGGCTGACCGAGACGGGCGGCGGTATCACGGCGCAGCCGGTGGGGCGGGAGAAGTTCGGCACGGTCGGCCGCCCGCTGCCGGGCACGGAGGTACGCGTCGCCGAGGACGACGAGATCCTGGTGCGCGGGCCGTCCGTCTTCCAGGGGTACATCAACGACCGCCGGGCCACCGAGGCTTCGCTGCGCAACGGCTGGCTGGCCACCGGAGACCTCGGCCGGCTCGACTCCGAGGGCTATCTGACCATCACGGGCCGCAAGAAGGACATCATCGTCACGAGCGGCGGCAAGAGTGTGGACCCCGCCGCCCTGGAAGAGCGTCTGCGGGTCCATCCACTGGTCCATCAGGCGGTGGTGGTGGGCGACAACCGTCCCTGCGTGGGCGCGCTGATCACCCTGGACCCCGACTTCCTCGCCCACTGGCGTACCGCCCGCGCGCTGCAGGGGGACACGCCGGCCCGGGCGGCGCGTGAGGAGAACGCGCTGCGGGAGGAGATCGCACGGGGGGTCGCCGCGGCCAACAGCACGGTGTCGCGCTCCGAGTCGATCCGGGTGTTCCGGGTGCTGCCGGAGCCCTTCGATCTGGCGGGCGGCCTGCTGACGCCCTCGATGAAGCTGCGCAGGGACGCCATCGCCGAGCGGTTCGCCGTCGAGATCGACGCCATGTACCAGTCGTCCCCGCGGGCCTCGAAATCGTATCCGCCTCAGGACCCCTCGCTGTGGGAGGAGTCGGACAGCGTCTTCGGCTGACCGGCGTCCTCGGGTCTGCCGGGCGTCTCGCCGGGTACCCGGCTGCTGTCGGCGACGGACGGCTGCACGGCCGTCCGTCCGGCGACCGACGGATCACGGACGACGGCATCGGAGGGTGACAGTGCCTGTCAGCGCGATGGGGTGGGCCCATTCGTTCCCCATGTCGGGCGGCGTGCGGGCGGGCAGAGAGTGGACGCGCCGCCAGTTGTCGTCCCTGCCGTGGACGGCCGAGGAGCCGGAGACGGTGGACTCGATCGTCCTCGCGGTGTCCGAGCTGCTGACCAACGCCCATCTGCACGCCCGCAGCGACGCCCGTCTGATGCTGACCTGGGACGGGCACTGCCTGCATGTGAGCGTCCACGACGAGGACCCGTCGCTGCCGACGCCCAAGAGCCCGGCGAGCGGAGCCGTCTCGGGGCGTGGCATCAACATCGTGCGCTCGCTCGCGGACAGTTGGGACACGTACTGCCAGCGGCACGGGAAGACCGTCACCGCCTGCTTCCGGCCGGCCGCGCACCATCGGGAGCACGGCTCCGACTGACACGCCCGCCGCGCCCGGCCCCCGCGCCCACACAGTCCCCCGTTCGGGCATTCATGGACATAATGGGCTCGGCGTACGACGAGTGAAGAGAGGCGACCGTGACCGGCACCCCGACGCACGGACTCAACGACGACACGACGATCCCCGCCCTCGGCCTGGGCACCTACCCGATGGACGACGCCGAGGCGGAGCGCTCCGTCTCCCGGGCCCTCGAACTCGGCTACCGGCTGGTCGACACGGCCACCAACTACCGCGACGAGACGGGTACGGGCCGGGGCATCGCCCGCAGCGGCGTGCCCCGCCACGAGGTCGTCGTCACGACGAAGCTGCCGGGCCGGCACCACGGGTACGAGGAGACGCTGGCCTCCTTCGAGGAGTCCCGGCGGCGGCTGGGGCTCGACCACGTGGACCTCTACCTCATCCACTGGCCGCTGCCGCGCGTCGACAGGTACGTCGACTCCTGGAAGGCGATGATCAAGCTGCGCGAGGACGGCCTCGTCCGGTCCATCGGCGTCTCGAACTTCACCCCCGGACACATCGAGCGGCTGGAGAAGGAGACCGGGGTCCTGCCCGCCGTCAACCAGGTCGAGCTCCATCCGGACTTCCCGCAGGACGAGTTGCGGGCCTACCACGCCGGCAAGGGCATCGTCACGGAGAGCTGGAGCCCGCTGGGAGGCGGCTCCGGGCTGCTCGACGACCCCGATCTCGCGACCATCGCCGACGCCCACGGCGTGACGCCCGGCCAGGTGGTCCTGCGCTGGCACACCCAGCTCGGCGCGGTACCGATCCCCAAGTCGTCCGACGCCGGCCGCCAGCGCCAGAACCTGTCCGTCTTCGACTTCGAGCTGACTCCCGGAGAGCTCGCGGTCATCTCCGACCGCCCGAAGCGGCGCATCGGCGGCGACCCGGAGCGCCACGAGGAGTTCTGACCCCGGCGCCGCACCCGATCCCGGCGGAGCCACGGGACGTGCCATGCTGGGTGGACGGACCATGATCGAACAGGGGTGCACGGCGGAGTGAGGACAGCGAAACGGCCGGGCCGGTCCATGACCTGGGACCGTTTCGCGGCCTCCGATCCGGGGCTGCTGCGGCTCATGGCCGGGCTGCGGACCGTGGGCGCGATCGCGCTGACCCTGGTCGTGCTCGGAAGCCTGGGCGTCGGCGTGACCCGTCTGGTGGCCGGTGCCATGACGGCCATGGTCGCCACGTTCGCGATCAGGGAGAAGGAGCGGCGCCCGCAGGCCGTCACCCTCGCCTGCGGGTTTCCCGTCGCTCTCGTCGCCATGTCGCTCGGCGCCCTGCTGCACAGCCATGTCGTCGCGGGCGACCTGTTCTTCATCGCGCTGATCTTCGCCGCCGTCTACAGCCGCCGCTTCGGCGACCGGGGCACCGCCCTGGGACTGATCGGGTTCCAGGTCTACTTCGTCTCACTGTTCGTCGGCGCCTCCGTGTCCGGGCTGCCGCCGATGTACGGAACCCTGGCCGTGGCGTTCGCCGCGAGCGCCGTGGTGCGCTTCGCCGCCGTCCCGGACACCCCGGAACGGCTGCTGGGGCGGCTGCGCGGGGCCTTCAGGGTACGGATGGCCCAGCTGGTGTCCGTGTACACGAAACTGCTGGACGCGGAACCCGAGCAGCTGGAGAAGGTGCTGGAGGACGTGCGGCGGCGCACCGCCCGCCTGCACGAGACGGCCCTGATGATCCAGAACAGGCTGGAGGAGGGAACCCGGGACAGCGCCACGGCGGCGCTGGTGCAGCGGCGCATCGCCGACGCCGAGATCGCCGCCGAACGGCTCGGCGTCCTGCTGCTCAACGCCCGCAGCGCCGAGCGGGCCGACACGCTGACCCTGCACCTGCCCAACGCTCCGGTGCCCCCGGCGGGCGGCAGGCTCCGCGCCCACGACGACATCACCGCCACGCTGCGCCGCGACCTGACGGCACTGCGGCTGCTCGTGTCCCGGCCGGTCGCCGACGGCGGGGGCACGGCGGTCGCCCACGTGCGCAACCGGCTGCTCGGCTACCGCGACGAGGACAATCTGCCGCAGGCCTCGATGGCCGTGCAGGACGTCTTCCGCGGTATCGGCGAGGCCGCGCGCGCCGTCCTCGGACTGCGCCTCGCCCTGGACGGCCCGCAGGACGAGTCCGACGACACGCCCGCGACGACCCGCTCCCGCGAGGAGCTGGACGCCGAGGACATCGCCATCGCCGGCGCGGAGGAGGACGAGCCCGAGGAGGACCGTACGGGGCTGGAACGGCCCACGACCCGGGCGGCGGTCCAGGTGTCGGTGGGGTCGGCGCTGGCCATCGTCGGCGGCGAGTTCCTGTCCAGCCAGCGCTGGTACTGGGCGGTGCTGACCTGCTGGGTGGTCTTCCTGAACACGTCGTCCACCGGCGAGATCCTCGTCAAGGGCTACCGGCGGCTGCTCGGCACGGTCCTCGGTGTCGTCGCCGGTGTCGCCCTGGCGGGAGTCGTCGGCAACCACACGTGGACCGCGTTCGGCCTGGTCCTGGTGTTCATCTTCGCGATGTTCTTCACCGCGCCGCTGTCGTACGCCCTGATGTCGTTCTTCGTCACGGCGATGCTGGGACTGCTGTACACGCTGCTCAACACCTACAGCTTCTCGGTGCTGGTTTTGCGTGTGGAGGAGACCGCCCTCGGCGCGGTGTGCGGCATCATCGCCGCGGCCGTGGTCCTGCCCGTGCACACGGACCGCCGCACGGACGAGCTGCTCGCCACGGTGCTGATGCGGTTGTCCGACGTCACGGCGGCGGCGGTGGAGCAGCTCAGCGGCGGCCCGGCGGCCGATCTGCTGGACAAGGCGCGCGACCTCGACACGGCGCTGGACGATCTACGGTCCTCGACGAAGCCGCTGACGCATCCGATCACTCCGCTGCGTGCCCGGCGGCAGACCGCCCGCTACGTGGTGGCGCTGCTGGAGACGTGCGCGTACCACGCCCGTTCCCTGGCGGCGACCGCGGAGCTGGTCCCGTACAGCAGGACCATCGCCGCCGACCCCCGGCTGCGGGCCGCGGGCAGGCGCATCGCCCACAACATCGGCGTGCTCGTCGCGCACGTCCAGGACGAGGATGCCGTCAGCGCGCTGGAGACGGGCGCCAGCATCGCCTCCATGCTGGAGGCCGGCGGTTCCCGGGAGGTGCGCCACGGCAGCATCACCCACCGCGTGCTGCGTCATCTGCAGCGTCTGGACGAGCAGGTCGTGGGGCTCGCGCGTCCTCTCGGCGTCACCGTGGCCTCGCGCCCGAAGTCCCCGGAGCGCACGGGCACACGGTGACACCACCGCACGCCGGGCGCCGGGGGGCGGCGTCAGGTGCGGTAGCCGCGCAGCGCCGGGGTCGCGGCGGCCAGGACGAGGGTGCCGGCGACGACCAGCAGGCCGCCGCCCGCGACGGCCACGCGGGAGCCGACGACGGAACCGGCCGTGCCGTGCAGGACGTCGGCGAGCCGCGGCCCGCCGGCGACGACCACGGTGAACACGCCCTGCATACGGCCGCGCATGTCGTCCGTGGCCGCGGACAGCAGGATCGCCCCGCGGAAGACCATGGACACCATGT
The DNA here is from genome assembly GCF_042956125.1 of Streptomyces sp. NPDC008313. Lineage (NCBI taxonomy): Bacteria > Bacillati > Actinomycetota > Actinomycetes > Kitasatosporales > Streptomycetaceae > Streptomyces > Streptomyces sp. NPDC008313. The sequence goes on along the minus strand of NZ_JBIBFR010000010.1, from coordinate 184,045 downwards.
CGGCGACTCCGGCGGCGGCGAGGAACGCGACCGCCACCCACAGGCTGTCGCTCAGCCCGAACCCCGTGACGGCGACGCCCCAGGCGATCACCGAGGCGATGACCATCAGCCCATGGCGGCGGGCCCGGGAGAACGTGCCCGACAGCAGCCCGCCGAGCATGGCGCCTACGGGGATCGCCGCGAACAGCAGTCCCAGGGCGAGTCCCTCGCCGTACGCGCCGTACGTCCGCGAGGCGAGCTCCGGGAACAGGGCGCGGGGCATGCCGAAGACCATCGCGATGATGTCGGCGAGGAAGGACAGCAGCAGCACCTTGTGCGTCGACATGTAGCGGAACCCGGCCGCGACCTCGCGCAGGCCGGCCCGCCGCCCGGACGGCGCGGCCGTCAGGGGCGGCAGCGCGGGCAGCCGGAAGACCGCCCACACGGTGACGCAGAGGGCGACGGCGTCGACGAGGTAGAGCTCCGGCAGGCCGATGACGGGTATCAGCGCGCCGGCGAGCAGCGGCCCGGCCACCAGGCCGGTCTGCATGACGGTCGAGCCGAGCGCGTTGGCCGCGGCGAGTTCCTCCGCCGGGACGAGCCGGGCGATGGAGGCGTTGCGGGCCGGGGAGTTCAGGCCGAAGAACGCCTGCTGGAGGGCGAGCAGCAGCATCAGCACCCAGACCGAGCCGAGGCCGGTGACGGCCTGGGCCCAGAAGAGCAGCGAGGTGACGGCGATCCCGGTGTTGGTGATCAGCAGCAGCCTGCGGCGGTCCACGCTGTCGGCGACGGCGCCGCCCCACAGGGCGAAGACGACCAGCGGCAGCAGTCCGGCGAGGCTCGCGTAGCCGACCCAGGCCGAGGAGCCGGTGATGTCGTAGATCTGCTTGGGCACGGCGACGGCGGTGAACTGGCTGCCGACGGCCGTGACGATGGTGGAGGACCACAGGCGCCGGTAGGCGGGGCGGCGCAGCGGGCGGGTGTCCATGGTCCACCGGCGCCATCCGCCGCCGGGCCGCGCCGGGCCCGGTGTCTCCTTCTTTGGCTCGACGCCGCTGTCGGTGCTGTTCTCGCTCGTGTCCACCGTCGTCCTGAGTGCTCGGTACATCTTTCGGCAAGGGAGCCACTATCGCCGATGGACGCACGGGCGGTCGCACCGCCTCGGGTCCACGCGCCCCGAGGCCTGCGGGCGCGGTGGCGCCGAGGGACCCCGCGGCGAGAAATTCCATGCCGTCCGGGTGCGGTCAGGTGGCTTGGTGGCGCATTCTTGCTGTGTTACCCGACCTGGCGGCGTGCGACGAGGACAGACCGATGACTGGGAGCGCCGAACGCGAGACGTCGTCTCCCGGACGGCTGGACGCCCTGCTGGCCGAGGCCGCGACGAACGCGATTCGCGAGGCCGACGGCTACGCGGGAGGTGTCTACCTGCGCTCCAGCGCGCCCGGGATGCTGCGGCTCGCGGTGCTCTCCGGACTGCCCGGGCCCCTGTTCCGCCCCTGGTGGCGGCTGCACATGGAGCATCCGTTCCCCGTCGCGGACTCCTACCGGCTCGGTGTTCCGGTGGTGCTCGCCGACGCCACGGAGACGATGCGCCGCTATCCGCAGCTCGCCGCGGGACTGCCGTTCCGGTTCGGTTCGATGTACATCCCGGTGGTGGGCGGGACGACGACGTTCGGGGTGCTCACGGTGCTGCGTCCGGCGGTCACGGACGCCACCGAGGTGCTGCCCGACCGTGACCGGATGACGCAGCTCGCGGAGGACCTCGGGAGCGCCCTGCTGGAGCTGGAGGAGTCGGCGGGCGACGGTGGGCCCGCCGTCCGCTGGGACGCCGAGCCGCTCTGTGTGCGCCCGGTGGCCGTGGGGCCGCCGCCGTCGGGCCGCATCGGCCGCTTCACCTGGGACCCGATATCGGCCACCGTCATCGCCGACAACGGCCTGTGCGGTCTGCTGGGCATGGCGCCGGACGAGTTCGGCCGGAGCCCGGAGAGTCTCGCGGCGGCCGTGGCCCCCGGGGACGCCCATCAGGTCGTCCGGGCGCTGCGGGACACGGCGGCGGGACGCCCGCCGCCCAAGCCGCTGCAGGTGCGTGCCGCCGACGGCGGTATGCGTCTGATGGACTTCTGGACGGCCAACGCGGCGCCCGCGCCCCGGCCCGAGGCCCACCCGGTGAGCGGGGTGGTCCTCGATCCGGGCCCCGGTGTCTCCGCGGAGGCGGCCGCGGATCTGCTCCCGGAGGGTGTGTTCGGCCTCGACCGGATGGGGACGGTCACCTATGTGAACCCGTGCGCCGCCCGGCTGCTCGGCAGCACACCCGACCGGCTGGTGGGACGCGCCCTGTGGGAGGCCGTGCCGTGGCTGGTCGGGACGGGCTACGAGGACCATCTGCGCGGCGCCATGCTCTCCGCGGACCCGGTGCACTTCCAGCTGGAGGACCCGCGCGCGGGCGCCGAGGACACGCGGGGCCGGCGCGACAGCGGGGGTCTCACCCTCTCCGTGTACCCCGGCCCCGACCTGCTGACCTGCAAGGTCGCCCCCGTGGGCCGGGTCGTGGACACGACGGCCGAGGCCCCGCCGACGGACCCGGCTCTCCTTCGTGCGCTTCCGGCCGCGGGCGAGGACGACACGAGCAGCATCGCGTCGACGTCGCCGCTGTACCGGCCCATCGTCCTCGCCATCGCGCTGACCGAGGCGGTCACCGCTCAGCAGGTCTCGGCGGTCGTGATGCGCGAGCTGCTGCCCGCGTTCGGCGGACGGCAACTGGCCATCTACCTCCTCCAGGAGCGGCATCTCTACCTGGCGTGGGAGACCGGTTTCCCGCCGGGGTTCCTCGCGCCCTTCGACGGGGTGGGTCTCGACGCCCACATCCCGGGTGTCGAGACCCTCACCCGCGGCCGGCCCCTGTTCTTCGAGTCGATGCAGCAGCTGGAGACCGAGTACCCGGGCATCGCGCTGGACGCGACGACGGGGGCCCGCGCCTTCCTGCCGCTGATCGCCTCCGGACGCCCGGTCGGCTCCTGCATCCTCGGCTTCGACCGGCCCCGCGACTTCAGCCAGGAGGAACGCACCGCGCTCACCGCGCTCGCCGGACTGATCGCCCAGGCTCTGGAACGGGCCCAGCGCTACGACACCGAGGCGGCCCTGGCGCGGGGACTGCAGGAGGCGCTGCTGCCGCACCGGCTGTCGGCGCACCCGCAGGTGGACACGGCGGGGCGCTATCTGTCGGGCACCCAGGGGATGGAGGTCGGCGGCGACTGGTACGACGTCGTCGAGGCGGGCGACGGTCTGGCCCTGGTCATCGGCGACGTCCAGGGCCACGGCGTCCAGGCCGCCGCCACCATGGGGCAGCTGCGCAGCGCGGTGCGGGCGTTCACGCTCGGAGACCATCCGCCCGACGAGGTGATGAGCCTCACCAACCGTCTGCTGATCGGCCTCGACCCGGGCCAGTTCGCCAGCTGCTGCTACATCCGGCTGGATCCCGTGACCGGCGTGGCCCGGGCGGCACGCGCGGGCCACCCGCCGCCGCTCATGCGGTATCCGGACGGCCGCACCCACATCCTCCACCTGCCCGGCGGGGTGGTGCTCGGGGTGGACCCCGAGGCCGAGTACCCGGTGACGGAGCTGGAGCTGGAGCCCGGCGCCATCCTGGCCCTGTACACGGACGGGCTGGTCGAGCGGCCGGGCATCGACATCGACGACGGCATCACCGCCCTGCGGGTGGCACTCGCCAAGGCCGGTTCCCTCGCCAGCCGTCCGGGCGGCCGTTCACTCGCGGGGGTCGCGGACCGGCTGACCGCGACGGCCCGGCACACCGGCGACCGCCCCGACGACATCGCGCTGCTGCTCACCACCCGCCGCGGCGGCCGGGGCCTTGGCTGACCGCGCGGCACGGGCGGTCCGTCAGCCGGCCAGCGCGGTGAGTACCCGGTCCGGGGTCAGCGGCAGTTCACGCAGCCGTACGCCCGTGGCGTGGTGGACGGCGTTTCCGACGGCGGCGGCCGTACCGACGATGCCGATCTCCCCGATGCCCTTGCTGCCCATCGGGTTGAGGTGCGGGTCCTCCTCGTCGATCCAGTGGGCCTCGGCCGCGGGGACGTCGGCGTGCGCGGGGACGTGGTAGGACGCCAGGTCGCACTCGGTGAAGTCGCCGAACGCGGCGTCCATGGTGCTGCCCTCGGTGAGTGCCATGCCGAGCCCCATCGTCATGCCGCCGATGAACTGGGAGCGCGCTGTCCGTGCGTTGAGGATGCGGCCCGCCGCGAAGACGCCGAGGAGGCGGGCGGCCCGTACCTCTCCGGTGACGGTGTCGACGGTCACCTCGGCGAAGTGCGCGCCGAACGCGTGCCGGGCGTAGGCACTCTCGGCGTCGGCGGTCCCCGCCGTGTCGGCGCTCGCGGTGATCCCGTCGGCCGGGAGCGCCCCGGTGTGCCGGGCGAGGACGGCGGCCAGCCGCGCGCACGCCTCGTGGACCGCCCAGCCCCAGGAGGCGCTGCCCGAGGAACCGCCGGCCAGCGGGGCTGCCGGCAGATCGCTGTTTCCCACCTCGCTGCGGACCCGCTCCAGCGGGACGCCGAGCGCGTCGGCGGCGACCTGCGCGAGGACCGTACGGGCCCCGGTGCCGATGTCCGTCGCGTTGATCCGCACGACGAAGGTCCCGTCGGGCAGGGCCTGCGCGGTCGCGGTGGACGGGACGACCAGGACGGGGTAGGTGGCGGCCGCCACGCCCGTCCCGATCAGCAGGGGACCCGCCCGGCGGGAGCGCGGCCGGGGATCGCGGCGCTCCCAGCCGAACCGGCGGGCGCCGTCCCGCAGGCACTCGGCCAGGTGCCGGCTGCTGAAGGGCTTCCCGCTCTCCGGTTCGGCGTCCGGGTCGTTGAGGATCCTCAACTCGACCGGGTCCATGCCGAGTTCGAAGGCGAGTTCGTCCATGGCCGACTCCAGCGCGTACATGCCCGGCGCCTCCCCGGGCGCGCGCATCCAGGACGGGCTGGGCACGTCCAGCGGCACCACCCGGTGGCTGGTCCGCAGGTGCGGTGTCCCGTACATGACCCGCGCGGGCGTGGCCGCCTGCTCGACGAACTCCTTGACGCGTGAGGTGTGCGTGGTGACCTCGTGAATGACGGAGCCGAGCGTGCCGTCCGCCCCGGCACCCAGTCGCAGCCGGTGCAGGGTGGGCGCGCGATGGCCGACGGTGGCGGGCAGAAGGCGCCGGGGCAGCGCGAGCGTGACGGGCCGGCCGGTCACCCTGGCGGCCATCGCGGCGAGCACCACGTCGGGCCGGGGCGTGCCCTTCGACCCGAACCCGCCGCCGACGTGTTCGGCGACGACGGTGACCCGGTCCTCCGGCGTCCCGAACAGCGCGGCCAGGACACCCCGCACCGTCGTGGCGCCCTGGGACGAGGTCTGCACGACGAGCCGGTCCCCCTCCCAGCGGGCGGTGGACGTGTGCGGTTCCATCGGGTGGTTGTGCAGCGGCGGGATCCGGTATCCGACGTCGACGCGTACGGCCGCGGAGGCGAACGCCTCGTCCGGGGCGCCCTTCTCCTGGTGCGCCGGGTATCCCCCGTTGGCCTTCTCGGGGACGTACGCGCCGGGGTGTGCCGCGGTCAGCGTGACGTCGTGGTCCTCGGTCTCGTAGTCGACGCGGACTGCGGCGGCCCCGGCGCGGGCGGCCTCCAGGGTGTCGGCGACGACGAGGGCGACGATCCAGCCGCGGTGCGGCACCCGGCCGTTCTGCAGCAGGGCCAGCGTCGGGTCGTCCGGCTCCGCGAGACGGGGCGCGTTCTCGTGGGTGAGGACCGCGGCGACGCCCGGCACGGCGAGGGCCGCGCCGGCGTCGACGGCACGGACGGTTCCGCGGGCGACGGTGGCGGCGACGGGCCAGGCGTGGGCGCGGCCGGGTGCGTGGTACTCGGCGGCGTAGCGGGCGGTGCCGGAGACCTTGTCCCGGCCCTCACGGCGCTCGGCGGGTGCGCCCACGGCGGTTTCGGTGGCTGCCATGGAGTGGGTCCTCCTGATGATCGGTGCCGGTTCAGTCCGCGTGCGGCGGTGCCAGCCGGCCCAGTACGTCGAGGGCCAGATTGCGGGCCAGGGGCACTTTGTAGGCGTTGTCGCGCAGGGGGCGGGCGGCGGCCAGTTCGAGGTCGAGGGCGTGCTCGAAGGCCGCCGTGGTGGGGGCGGCGCCGCGCAGCGCCTCTTCCGCTCGCAGGGCCCTCCAGGGCCGGTGGGCCAGCCCGCCGAAAGCGATCCCCGCGTGCTGGACGACGCCCTCGCCGGTCCTCAGCACGACGGCCACGGAGGCGAGCGCGAAGGTGTACGAGGCGCGGTCGCGGGCCTTGCGGTACAGGGACGGCAGCCCGGCGGTGGCGGCCGGGAGCAGCACGCCGGTGATGAGCTCGCCGGGGCGGATGTGCGTGTCCTGTTCCGGACGGTCGCCGGGCAGGCGGTGGAACTCGGCCGCGGGGACGGTGCGTTCGCCGTCCGTGCCGCGCAGTTCGACCCGCGCGTCGAGGGCGGCGAGCGCCACGGACATGTCGGAGGGGTTCGTGGCGATGCACTGCTCGGAGTGTCCTAGCACCGCGTGGTCGCGGTGGACGCCGTCCCTGGCGCCGCAGCCGCTGCCGGGCTCCCGCTTGTTGCAGGGTTTGTGGACGTCCTGGAAGTAGGGGCAGCGGGTGCGCTGGAGCAGGTTGCCGCCGGTGGTGGCGATGTTGCGGAGCTGACCGGAGGCCCCGGCCAGGAGGGCCTGGGAGAGCACCGGGTAGCGGTCGCGGACCAGCGGGTGGGCCGCGAGGTCGCTGTTGCGCACGGTGGCCCCGACGCGCAGGGAGCCGTCGGGCTGTTCCTCGACCCCGTCCAGGGGCAGCCGGCTGACGTCGATGAGGGTGGCGGGCCGCTCGACGCCGAGCTTCATCAGGTCCATGAGGTTGGTGCCGCCGCCCAGGTAGCGGGGACCGGGCCGGGACGCGTACGCGGCGGTGGCCTGGTCGACGCTGTCGGCGCGCAGGTAGGCGAAGGGTTTCACCGGATCACGTCCTCGACGGCCTCGACGATGTGCGGATAGGCGCCGCAGCGGCAGAGGTTGCCGCTCAGCCGTTCCTTGATCTCCTCCCGGCCCAGCGGCACCGGCTGTCCGGAGGGCGTGTCCGGGTCGGTGACGTGGGAGGGGTGGCCGGCGGCGGCCTCGGCGAGGGCACCGACCGCGCTGCAGATCTGCCCCGGGGTGCAGTAGCCGCACTGGAAGGCGTCGCGCTCCAGGAAGGCCTGCTGGAGGTGGTGGAGTTCCTCGCCGTCGGCGCCCTGGAGCCCTTCGACGGTGGTGATGTCGCTGCCGTCGAGGGCCACGGCGGGCAGGAGGCAGCTGTTGGCCCTGCGTCCGTCGACCAGGACCGTGCAGGCTCCGCACTGGCCGTGGTCGCAGCCCTTCTTGGCGCCGGTGAGGCCGAGCTGTTCGCGCAGCACGTCGAGGAGCGCGGAACGGTTGTCGAGGGTGAGGGTGTGCGGCTTCCCGTTCACCTGGAGCGTCACCTCGGAGTGATGGCGATCGGGTGACGTGGCGGTGCCGCTCGCGGGTGCGGGGTCCACGGTGACCTCCCGGAAGGGGCGTGGGGCGGAGGCGGGTGCTCTGGCGTCGGACGGGGCGTGCTTCGACGACCCGCGTATCCAGGCTGCGGCAGTCCACACTTTCCGGCATGTCAGGGGCGGGGGCGGGGTGAACGGGGCGGGTGTCACGGGACGAGCCGGGCGGGCCCTTGCGTGAGCAGCGGTCTCGCTTGTGAGCGGTGCTCACACCTCGACGCCTCTTCCCCGGCGACGCGCGATCGGCGCACCGCGTCCGGCGGCCGCACCGTTGACAGGTCGTCACTCGTGCCACAACACTGACTTGCCGTCGGTTGGGAGCGCTCCCATTCGCGCCCCTCCGGCCCCGTACCCCCCCGCGCGGGGCGCGTTCTCCCCCCGCGCGGGGCGCTCCACCACGCCGGCTCCCGCTCCGCCCCCGGCTCGCCCGCTCGTCCCCGCCCGACCGCTCGTCCCCGCTCACCCGCTCGCCCTTCTGCTCGTCCGACGCACCCCCGAGGAGCCCGAACGTGATCAGACGCCGAATCAGCGAATTACTCGTGGCGGTGCTCGCCGCGGCGACGCTGACCGCACTGCCGGCCGGTCCGGCGGCCGCCGACGAGGTGGAACAGGTCAGGAACGGCACGTTCGACACCGGCAGCGAGCCGTGGTGGTCGAGCGCCGGCGTGACGTCGGGCGTGTCCGAGGGCAAACTCTGCGGGGACGTGCCCGGAGGCACCGTCAACCGGTGGGACGCCGCGATCGGACAGAACGACATCACCCTGGTCAAGGGCGAGTCGTACCGGCTCGGCTTCACCGCGTCGGGCAACCCCGGGGGCCACGTGCTGCGCGCCGTCGTCGGCCTGTCGGTGGAGCCGTACGACACCTACTTCGAGGTGAGTCCGGAGATGAGCGTCTCCGGCAACACCTACTCGTACACCTTCACCTCCCCGGTCGACACCACGCAGGGGCAGGTGGCCTTCCAGCTCGGCGGCAGCGCCGACCCGTGGCGCTTCTGCGTCGACGACGTCTCCCTGCTCGGCGGGGTGCCGCCTGAGGTGTACGAGCCGGACACGGGCCCCCGGGTCCGCGTGAACCAGGTCGGGTATCTGCCGCGCGGGCCGAAGAACGCGACCCTGGTCACCGACGCGACCGGCCCGCTGCCCTGGCGGCTGAGGGACGCCCGGGGCAGAACGGTCGCCCACGGCCGGTCGCTGCCGCGCGGGCTCGACGCGTCCTCCGGACAGAACGTCCACTCGATCGACTTCGGCGCCTACCACCGGCACGGCAAGGACTTCACGCTGGTCGCCGACGGGGAGACGAGCCACCCGTTCGACATCGGCGCGGACGCCTACGCCTCGCTGCGGACCGACTCGCTGAAGTACTACTACACGCAGCGCAGCGGCATCGAGATCCTCGACTCGCTGCGTCCCGGGTACGCGCGCCCGGCCGGGCATCTGAACGTCGCGCCGAACACCGGCGACGACGACGTGCCGTGCGTGCCCGGGGTGTGCGACTACACCCTCGACGTCACCGGCGGCTGGTACGACGCGGGCGACCACGGCAAGTACGTCGTCAACGGCGGCATCTCGACCTGGCAGCTGCTCAGCGAGTACGAGCGTTCGCGGCACGCGCGGACCGGACATCCGTCCGCGCTCGGTGACGGCACCCTGGCCATCCCGGAGAGCGCCAACGGCGTGCCGGACATCCTCGACGAGGCGCGCTGGGAGCTGGAGTTCCTGCTGAGGATGCAGGTACCCGCGGGCGAGCCGCTCGCCGGAATGGCACACAGCAAGGTCCACGACGCGAAGTGGACGGGCCTTCCGCTGCTGCCTCAACTGGACTCCGAGAAGCGCGAGTTGCACGCTCCCACCACTCAGGCGACGCTCAACCTGGCCGCGACGGCGGCCCAGGCGGCCCGCGTGTACCGGCACTACGACGCCGAGTTCGCCGACAAGGCCCTGAAGGCCGCCGAGGCGGCCTGGTCGGCGGCGGTGGCCCACCCGGACACCTACCCGTCCCCGGACGACGCGATCGGAGGTGGTGCCTACGCCGACGACAAGGCGACCGACGAGTTCTACTGGGCGGCCGCCGAGCTGTACCTCACCACCGGACAGAAGCGGTACGCCGACCACCTGCTCGCCTCGCCGCTGCACACCGCGGACGTCTTCGGCGGCGTCGGCTTCGACTGGGCCAGCACCGCGGCCCTGGGCCGCCTGGACCTCGCGACCGTGCCGAACAGGCTGCCGGGCCGCGACAAGGTCCGCGCCTCCGTCGTCGAGGCCGCCGACGCCTACCTCGCCACCGCCGAGGCGCACCCGTACGCCATCCCCTACGCCCAGCCCGGGAACAGGTACGACTGGGGCTCCAACAGCCAGATCCTCGACAACGCCGTGGTCGTCGCGAGCGCCTTCGACATCACCGGCAGGCGCGCCTACCGCGACGCCGCGGTGGAGAGCATCGACTACATCCTGGGCCGCAACGCGCTGAACCAGTCGTACGTCACCGGTTACGGCGAGGTCGGTTCGCACAACCAGCACAGCCGCTGGTACGCCCACGAGCTGGACCCCGGGCTGCCGAACCCGCCGAAGGGGACCCTGGCCGGCGGCGCCAACTCGGGTCTGGAGGACCCGTTCGCCCAGGGGAAACTGCAGGGCTGCGTGGGCCAGTTCTGCTACATCGACGACATCCAGTCGTACTCCACCAACGAGACCGCGATCAACTGGAACGCGGCGCTCGCGTGGATGGCGTCCTTCGTGGCCGACCAGTCCTGAGGCGCCCCGGCAGTCCTGAGGTGCCCCGGCCCGGCCGGTCCGCCCCCGAGGGGGTGGGCCGGCTGGATCCCTGCCGGGGCGCCCGGTGTCAGTAGCGCTGGGCCTTGGTCAGGCGCGGGGTCAGGTCGGAGCCGGCGGGCTCCCGGCTCACGGCGACCGGCTGGGCGCGCTTGCCCGGCGCGAGACCGGGTGCTCCGAGGAAGCGGGTGTCCACCACCTTGCCGTCGGAGTCCTCGAAGTCGACCTGCACGGCGTAGGAGGCCTTGCTGTCGGTCCTGTTGGTGATGGTGACGAGCACCGCGAGCAGTCCGCCGGTCTTCTCCCTGGGCAGGCCCGTCATGGAGACGTCCGAGACGGCGTTTCCCCGGCCCTCGACCTTCTTCAGTTCCGCCTCCGCGGCAGCCGCGGCGCGTGCCGTGTCGGCCGAGACCGACGCGGCGAAGGACGACGCGGCGGCGGACGCCGAGGAGGCCGCGGCGGAGGCCGAGGCGCGGGCGGACCCGACGGCGGAGGAGGCCGCCGACTCCAGGCCGGACGGAGGCGTGCCCGAGAAGGAGGAGGTGTCGGGTGCGGTGGGCCGCGGACTGGCGGAGGAACCGCCGCCGTCGTCGTCCGAGCCGCACGCGACGAGCGTGACCGCGCCGAGCAGGGCCACGAGGAGGAGACCTCCGCGGGTGCGCCGTCGTGCCCGTCCGCGCCGGGCGTTCCTGTGTCCGCTCATGGAGTCTCGTCCCCTTCGTGTCGGCTCGCCCTCATGCTCCGCGCGGCCGGGGGGACCCGCGAGCGGCGCCGGGCCGAATGGAGGGCCCGGCATCCGGGCGCCGGCGGTGGCCGCGAGGTGCCGCGGGCCTTGCGACATGGCCGATTGGTTGACATGTACGCAACCTAGCGGGATTCTGAGAGCGCTCTCAGCCGACTCCCCACCCACATCCCCGCACCCCCCACATCCCCCCACGCACGGCCCCCGTAAGGAGGAAGAGAGTGCTCCTGAGAATCAGATGGCGCGCCCTGACCGTGGCAGGCGCCACCCTCGCCGCCGCCCTGCTGACGTTCGGCGCCCCGCCCCCGGCCGACGCCGCCGTCCCGGACACCGTCCCGCTGACCTTCACCAACAACTCCGGCCGCGGCGACACGGTCTACATCTACGACCTCGGCACCCAGCTGTCGACGGGCAGGCAGGGCTGGGCCGACGCGAGCGGCACCTTCCACGCCTGGCCCGCGGGAGGCAACCCGCCCACCCCCGCGCCCGACGCGTCCATCGTCGGACCGGCGAACGGCCAGACGAAGACGATCCGGATCCCCAAGTTCTCCGGCCGCCTCTACTTCTCGTACGGCCAGAAGCTCGACTTCCGGCTGACGACGGGCGGCCTGGTGCAGCCGGCCGTGCAGAACCCGAGCGACCCGAACCGCAACATCCTCTTCAACTGGTCCGAGTACACGCTCGACGGCTCCGGGCTGTGGATCAACAGCACGCAGGTCGACATGTTCTCCGCCCCGTACGCCGTCGGGGTCAAGCTCCCCGACGGCACCACGCGAAGCACCGGGCACCTCAAGCCGGGCGGCTACAACGGCTTCTTCAACGCTCTGCGGGCGCAGCCGGGCGGCTGGGCCAACCTGATCCAGACCCGCTCCGACGGCACTGTCCTGCGGGCGCTCGCCCCCGGCCACGGCATCGAGGCAGGGGCGCTGCCCTCGGGCGTCATGGACGACTACATCAACCGCGTGTGGCAGAAGTACGGTTCGCAGACGCTGACGGTGACCCCGTTCGGCGACCAGCCCGGCACCAAGTACTACGGGCGCGTCTCGGGCGGCGTCATGAACTTCACCAACGGCGCGGGCGCGGTCGTCACCAGCTTCCAGAAGCCCGACTCGGACAGCGTCTTCGGCTGCTACAAACGTCTGGACGCCCCGAACGACCTGGTGCGCGGACCCATCTCCCGCACCCTGTGCGCGGGCTTCAACCGCTCCACGCTGCTGACCAACCCTCACCAGCCGGACACCAGCTCCGCGGGCTTCTACCAGGACGCCGTGACCAACCAGTACGCGCGGAAGATCCACGCGCAGATGGCGGACGGCAAGGCCTACGCCTTCGCCTTCGACGACGTCGGCAACCACGAGTCCCTCGTCCACGAGGGCAACCCGCAGCAGGCGTACATCACGCTCGACCCGTTCAGCTGAGACCGCCGGCGGGCGTGGGGGGGGGGGGCGCCCCCCCCCCCCCCCCCCCCCCCCCCCCCCCCCCCCCCCCCCCGGCCTGCCGCCCGCCCCCGATAGGCTCACCCTCGAACGGTCAAACGAACATGAGGCGATCACGCCGCGAGGGGACCAAGGGATGCGGGAACCAGGCGACGCCAGACGGCAGCGCATCCTCGCGGCGGTGGAGTCGCGGGGGTCGGTCCGGGTCAACGACCTCGCCGCCGAACTGGGCGTCTCGGTCGTGACCGCACGGCGCGACGTCGAGGAACTGGCCCGCGCCGGCAGACTGCGGCGCGGACACGGCGTGGCCCGCCCGGTCACGGCCGCCGAGGAGCCCGCCGCTCCCCCGCCGGGGCCGCCCGGCCCGAGCGGCGGACCGGTGGCGCTCGTGGTGCCCGACCGGCACGCCTATCTGCACGAGGCCATGCACGGCGCGCGTACCGCCCTGGAGCGGGCGGGCGTCCGCGTCACCCTGCACATCGCGCCCCGTTCCCCCGGCGCCGAACGCCGTATCGTGCGGCGCGCCCTGGCGGACGGCGCGCGGGCTCTGCTCGTCGCGCCGCGCTGGCGCACCGCCGCCGAGGAGGAGGCCGACCACGGCTGGCTGGCCGCGACGGGCGTGCCCACCGTACTCGTGGAGCGCAGGCCCGGCCGGGGCGGCCCCGCGTACGCGCTCGACTCGGTCTGCTCCGACCACTGGTACGGCATGCACCTGGCGGTGGAGCACCTGACCTCGCTCGGGCACCGGCGCATCGTGCTGGCCGCGAGGAACGACAGCCCCACGGCGCGTGTCCTGCGCGCGGCGTTCGCCGGGATCGTCGCCGCCCGTCCCGAGATCGAGGACTCCGCGGTCGTGCTCAGCTCGCCGGACGCGGGCGCGGGCGCGGACGGCAGGGAGGAGGTGCGGGCGCCCGCCTCGTTCGCCGCGCTCCTGCGGGCGCACCGGGCCACGGCCGCCGTGCTGCACGGGGACGCGGACGCCTTGATGCTGGTGCAGCAGTTGGCCGACAGCGGGCTGAGGGTTCCTCAGGACTGCTCGGTGGTGGCGTACGACGATGTGGTGGCGGGCCTCGGCAGCACCCCGCTGACCGCCGTCGCCCCGCCGAAGGCCGAGGTGGGACGGGTGGCGGCGGAGCTGCTGCTGGACCGGCTCGCCGTCCCGCCGGTCCACGGGGCGGGCCGGCCGCGCCGGGTCGAACTGCTGCCCGAGCTGAAGGTGCGGGGCTCCACGCAAGCCCGAATGAGCGTTTGAGCGTTTGGTGTTCCTCTGATCGCTCTCTTGACCGTCTCTCGCTCACTCGATCAGGATGGCGGTGAGGCCCCCGCGGCAGCGGGCCGGTCCACTGGTGACATCCGTCTGGAGGGACATGCACGTCTCCCCCGGTGACCGCACTCTCCCGCGGACCGCACTGGCCATGGCACCGGACGCGGCAGCGGCCGTGTTCACCCCGGCCGCCCTCGAAGCGCTCGGCCGCGTCTGCGACCTGGTCCCCTCCCCCGTGCTCCACGACCTCGGCACCGCACCCGCGCGGGCCGTCCTGCGCGACGTGGAGGTGCTGGTGACCGGCTGGGGCTGCCCCGCCCTCACCGCGTCCGTGCTGGAGAGCGCGCCGCGGCTCGCCGCCGTCGTGCACTCCGCCGGATCGGTGCGCGGACACGTCACGCGGGCCTGCTGGGACCGCGGTGTGCGGGTCTCCTCCGCCGCCGCGGCCAACGCGCTGCCCGTCGCCGAGTACACCGTGGCCATGATCCTGCTGGCCGGGAAGCGGACCCTGGAGCGTGCCCGCGCCTACCGGACCACGCGCCACCGCGACGACTGGCTCCTCACCTCCCACGACGTCGGCAATTACCGGCGCACCGTGGGCATCCTCTCCGCCTCGCTGATCGGCCGGCGCGTCATCGAACTCCTGCGCCCCCACGACCTGGACGTCCTCCTGCACGACCCGTACGTCACGCCCGAGGAGGCCGCCGCGCTGGGCGTCGAGGCGGTCGGCCTCGCCACGTTGTTCGGCCGCTGCGACGTCGTCAGCGTCCACACCCCGCTGCTGCCCGCGACCCGTGGACTGGTCGGCCGCCGGCTGATCGCCGCGATGCGGCCGGACGCCCTGCTCGTCAACACCGCGCGGGGAGCGGTGGTGGATCAGGAGGCCCTCACCGAGGCCGTCGTGGGAGGCCGTCTGCGGGCCGTCCTCGACGTCACCGACCCCGAGGTCCTGCCCCCCGGGCATCCGCTGTGGGACTGCGACAACGTCCTGATCACCCCTCACCTCGCCGGATCACAGGGCAACGAGTGGGACCGCCTGGCCGAACTCGCCGTGAGTGAGGTCGCGCGGTGGGCCGCGGGCGACGGCTTCGCCCATCCCGTACGACGCGAAAGGCTGGCCCACCTCGCATGAGCGCGCCCGTCCGCCCCGGACCGTCCGCACGGCCCGTACCTCCCGGAGAGTCCGGGTCGTCCGCACGGCCCGCACCGCTCCGGCTGCCCCCGGACGACCGTGAGCTCAGCCCCCGCACCGGATACACCCGCGCCCACTGGGAGGCCGCGGCGGACGGGCTGCTGCGGGCCGCCTGGCGTCACGCCGGACCGCACGGCGCCCTGCTGGACCGCCCGGCCGCCCCTCCGCGTCCGGAGTCCGCTCCGACGGCCTGGAGGGCTACGCGCGGACGTTCCTGGCCGCCGCCTTCCGCACCGCGGGAGCGGGCGGCGAGGACCCGGCCGGCTGGCTCGGCCGGTACGCGGACGGGCTGGCGGCGGGCACCCGCACCCCCGGCCGCGACGACGCCGAGTCGTGGCCCCTGATCCTCGGGCACGACGTGCGGGGCCAGCCCATGGTGGAGTCCGCCTCGGTAGCGCTCGGTCTGCGGCTCACCCGCCCCTGGCTGTGGGACCGGCTGGACGCCGGGGTGCGGGACCGGGCGGAGGAGTGGCTGCGGGGAGCACTGCGGCACGTCCCCTCGCCGAACAACTGGTACCTGTTCCCGTACACCGTGGCCGGTTTCCTGGAATCCGTGGGCCGCGGCGACGCGGAGACGGCGCGCGCCCGCCGCCGCGCACTCGACCTGATGGAGAGCTGGTACCGCGGCCAGGGCTGGTACGCGGACGGCGACGGCCGCGCGTTCGACCACTACAACGGCTGGGCCCTGCACCTGTATCCGGTGCTGGACGCGCACCTGGCGGGCGCCGGCGGGGACCGGGGTCCGGCCGGCGGGGACGACGGGCTCCGGGGCCCGGCGGGGGCGACGGGGGTGACGGCGCCGGACACCCCGTACGGCGCCCGGCTGCGGGAGCACCTGGAGAGCGGCTCGCTGATGTTCGGCGGCGACGGCGCGCCGATGTACTTCGGCCGGTCGCTCACCTACCGCTTCGCGGCCGGCGCGGCCGTCGGACTGGGGGCCGTCACCGGTCACACCCCGCTCGCGCCGGGCGTGTCACGGCGGCTGCTGAGCGGGTGCCTGCGCTACTTCCTGGACCGTGGCGCGGCCGGTGACGACGGCCTGCTCGGCCTCGGCTGGCACGGCCCGCACGAGGCGACGCTCCAGCGCTACTCGGGCCCGGCCTCCCCCTACTGGGCGTCGAAGGCGTTCGTCTGCCTGCTCGCCCCGGCGGACCACCCGCTGTGGACAGCCCGTGAGGAGGCCGCGCCGAGCGAGGGCCCCGACCGGGTGCTGGCGCTGCCCGCGCCGGGACTGCTGCTCCACAGCACCGGCGCCGACGGCATCGTGCGGCTGCACAACCACGGCAGCGACCATGTCCGCCCGCACGAGGGCGAGTCGGAGGCCGGCACCGATCCGCTCTACGGCCGTCTGGCCTACTCCACGCGCACGGGTCCGACCTCCGCCGCCAATGCCGCGGACAACCATCTGAGCGTGCTGGCCGGCGGCGTGCGCAGCACGCGCCGGCGCGTGCGCCCCCTGGGGGCCGGAGGCGGCGAGGGCTGGGGCTGGGCCGCCTCCTGGCACCGGCCGGTCTTCCCGTCCGGTCCGCCGATGGTGCCCGGACTGCGGGTGGAGAGCGTGACCGTCGTACGGGGGCGGCACGAGTTGCGGCTGCACCGCGTCGTGGGCGCACCGCCCGGCACCCCGGTCGAGCAGAGCGGCTGGGCGACGGGCCCCGAGGACGCCGTGGTGTCCGCGCTGTACCCGCTGCTCGGCTGGAGCGGTGAGGAGGAGGTACGGGCGCCGCAGGGCACGGCCTTCAACGGGTGGGCGACCGTCCCCCGGCTCACCGGCGAGGCCGACGGCACCGCGCTGTTCGCCTGCCTGGCCACCCTGACCGCCGAACCGGAGCCCGCTCCCCTCGCGGAGGCCGTGGCCCGGGTCGTGGCCGACGCGGACGGCAACGGGGTGGAGGTGCGCTGGTCGGACGACGGTTCCGCGACGCGCGTGACCTTCGGGCCGCGGGCCGTCGGTGCCACGCCCGGCGAGACGTTCGCACCGCCCGCCGTCGGGCACGGGCCGGCGGGCGGCGCCGCGGTGTCCCGTGCGGCCACGACGGCGCCCCGTACATGAGCGCGACGTCCCGGTTCTGTCCTGGATCGACCCCAGGACGTCCGCGATCCTGGCGGAACGAAATAGTCCGGGCCAGGATGCGCTCATGAAGAGTGATCTTTTCTCCAGTGACCACATGGTGCAGCCCGCTGTGGCGCCCGGCATGACCGTGCAGAACGCCAAGTCGATCAGGTACGCGGTCAACGGCGAGATGCTCGCGCGTCAGGGTGCCATGGTCGCCTACCGCGGGAACCTGCAGTTCGAACGGAAGGGCCAGGGGGTCGGCGGCATGCTCAAGCGCGCCGTCACCGGTGAGGGGCTGCCGCTGATGGCGGTCCGCGGGCAGGGGGAGGCGTGGTTCGCCCACGAGGCGCAGAACTGCTTCATCGTGGACGTCGAGCCCGGTGACGTCTTCACCGTCAACGGGCGCAACGTCCTGTGCTTCGACGCCAGCCTCTCGTACGACATAAAGACCGTGAAGGGGGCGGGCATCACCGGGGGCGGCCTGTTCAACAGCGTCTTCACCGGGCAGGGCAGACTCGGGCTCATGTGCGAGGGCAACCCGCTCGTCATCCCCGTCTCGCAGCACCAGCCGGTGTTCGTCGACACGGACGCCGTCGTCGGATGGACCGCGAACCTGCACACGTCGCTGCACCGGTCGCAGTCCATCGGCTCCATGCTGCGCGGCGGCTCCGGCGAGGCCGTCCAGCTGAAGCTGGAGGGCGAGGGGTACGTCGTCGTCCGCCCCAGCGAGGCGACGCCGCAGAAGCCGCAGCAGCACTGACCCGCGCGCCGGGACCGGCGCGTCCCCCGGATCCCGGCCACGCCCCGACCGTGTCCCCGGCTCCCCGCGAGCCGGGGACACGTCCGTTTCCGGCGCACCGGCCGACGCACCCCAGGCAAGGGAACACGCATTCGATTACCGAGGTACGCTGCCTTCATGGGCACGCACCTTCAGGGCTCACTCTTCGACCAGACCGACGAACTCACGCTCCGGTCCCTGGACGGCCTGCGCCGGACCACGCTAGGCGCCGGGGCCTGGATCGACCTGCTCCCCGGCTGGCTGGGCGGCGCCGACGCACTGTTCGCACACCTGGCGGCCGAGGTGCCCTGGCAGGCCGAGCGGCGCCGGATGTACGAACAGGTGGTGGACGTCCCCCGGCTGCTCGCCCACTACCGTGCGGGCGAGAGACTTCCGCACCCGGTCCTCGACGAGGCGCGCGAGGCCCTCTCGGCGCACTACGCCGCCGAGCTCGGCGAGCCCTTCACCACGGCCGGCCTCTGCTACTACCGGGACGGCCGCGACAGCGTGGCGTGGCACGGGGACCGGACCGGCCGGGGCGCACGGGAGGACACGATGGTCGCGATCCTCTCCGTCGGCGCGCCCCGGGACCTGCTGCTGCGTCCGGTGGGCGGCGGTGACACCCTGCGGCGTCCGCTCGGCCACGGCGACCTGATCGTCATGGGCGGCTCGTGCCAGCGCACCTGGGAGCACGCGGTTCCCAAGATGAGCCGCGCGGCGGGCCCGCGCGTCAGCGTCCAGTTCCGCCCGCGCGGGGTGCGCTGAGCGGCGGACCGGGGCCGGTTTCCTACCAGCGGTCCCAGTGCACGACATCGGCGACCGGCCTGCGCCGCACCGGGCCGAACCGGCCAGCGGGCCGTCCGACCGGCACCACGGCGAACGTCCGCATCGACTCGGGGATGCCCAGCTCCCGCTTCCACTCCTCCTCCAGGAAGAGGTGCCAGATGGTGAGGTTGGCGGCGAGGCCGAGGCCGCGTGCGGCGAGCAGGAGGTTCTGGACACCGGGGTAGACGCACGAGCCCTCCGCCAGCGCGGCGAACCGCTCCTGGCCTCCCGCCATGCGGGCCGCCGCACCCGTCCCCAGCTCCTCGACCCAGACGCGGGCACCCTCGGCGTCGATGCCCGACTCGGGGAAGCGGTAGCAGGGCACGACCAGGGCGGGCGTCTCGGCGAAGTGGTCGCGCTGGTACTCGATCGCGGCGACCATGCGCGCGTACGCCTCCGCGTCCATGCCCTCGGGCGCGTGCTTGCCGGTGGTCGCCAGGTAGGCGTTCACGCACCGGCTCCACAGCGGCGCGAGCCGGGCCATGACCTCGGGGTCGGTGACGACCACGTACTCGTAACGCTGCATGTTGCCGCCGCTCGGCCCCCACACGGCCGCCTGGATGAGCTTCTCCAGGAGGGGGCGGGGCACCGGCTCGGGGGTGAGGCGGCGCATGGCCCGCATGGTCGACATGGTGTCGAACAGTCCCGGCCGCTCGCTCGCCGCGTCACCGGCGGCCGCGTCGGCTGTCGTGTACGTGAAGGTCGTCATGATCACGGATCCTAGGGGCGTCCGGCGGCCGCGCACCCCCCCGCGTGCGGCAACTCACGTGAGGAGCACGGCGGTTGCGGGCATCCGACGGGCCCGCATCGGGGCGGGTCGGCGTCGGGGACGGACGCGGCGCCTCGCGGAAGCAGGGGTGGAGGCGCCGCGCCCGCCGTCATTACCGGGCAGTAATGTGAGGCGGTACTGTCCCCCTGACCCCCGTGCCCCGACCGGCGGCCCGGCTCACAGCCGGCCCGGCACGGTACGCCACGATGAGGAGCGCCATGTCCCCGTCCCGCCGCTCGCCCCTGATGCTCGCCGGTCTGCTGGCCGCCGCGGGCGTCGCGCACTTCGCCGCGCCGGAGCCGTTCGACTCGACCATCCCCCGATTCCTGCCGGGAACGCCCCGGACCTGGACGTACGCGAGCGGCGCGGTCGAGCTGGCGCTGGCCGCGGGGATCGCCCTCCCCCGTACGCGGCGCACCACGGCGCGGGCCGCCGCGGCCTTCTTCGTCGGGGTCTTCCCCGCCAACGTCCAGATGGCCGTCGACTGGCGCCACCGGCCGGCCCCCTACCGGGCCGCCGCGCTCGGCCGGCTGCCGCTGCAGGTGCCGCTGGTGCTCTGGGCCCGGGGTGTCGCCCGCGGCCACGCGGACCAGGGCTGACCGGGGCTGAGCGGGTCGGGGTCCCGTCAGGGCGTGAGGTGGGCCTGCACGGTGGGACCGTAGCGGTCGACGATGTCCTCGACGTCGGTGGCACGCAGCCGGCTGCCGCGCGCGATGCCGTACATGACGCCGAGGCCGAGCAGGGTGCTCACGGCGAGTTCCGCGCGCAGGCCCGCGTCGGGGCCGCCGAGCCGGGCCGCGAGGCGGTCGCTGACCTGGGCGCGGAAGTTGGACCGCAGGATGTCGCCCTGTTCGCCGTGGAGCGGGGCGAACACGATCCGCAGGACCGGGTCGGCGCCCCGCTCCCGCTGGCCGGTCACGAGATGGCGCACCATGTGCCGGCCGAGTTCGTCCAGCGGGGCGTCCAGCAGTGCGGCGGCGTCGCTCTCGAAGGACATCACCCGCGCGAAGAGCGCGTCCTTGTTGCCGAAGTACTTGAGGATCAGCGGTGGGCTGACCCCGGCCCGGTCGGCCACCGACTTCAGGGTGATGTCGGCGTGGGCGTGACGGGCCAGGAGGTACCGGGCGGCGCGCAGGATGTCCGCCTTGGTCGCCTCGGCGTCACGCCGGGGCGCGGCGGCCTCGCCGCGTGGTGCGGCGGTGCCGGGGCGGGGCTCCCCGGTGCCGGGTGCCGGGTGCCGGGCGGGCCGGGTGGTCACGGTGCTCAGGCTCCTTCCAGGGCCTCGTCCTCCCGCTTCCCGTCGTGGGACGGCCTGCCGGGGCCCAGGGCGCGGCGGGTGCCGCCGGACGTGGGGTCCGCCGGGATGACGAGGGCGGCGGCGCACGCCACCAGGGCGACCGTACCCGCCATGGCGAACGACAGCAGGTATCCGTGCAGCGTGGGCACCTCGGCCCCGCCCACCAGGCTGGTGTGATGGACGAGGACGGCGGCGACGGCCGCGCTGCAGACGGCCTGGCCGATGGTGCGCATCAGCACGTTGACGCCGTTGGCGGACGCGGTCTGCCCGGCCGGGACCGCGCGCAGGATCAGGGTGGGCAGGGCCGAGTAGGCGAAGGTCGTGCCCGACGAGATGACGGTGGCGCCCAGGATGATCACCCACAGGTCGCGGCTGTCGACGATGCGCACGACGTACCCGGCGACGATGACGGCGGCCCCGAGGGCGAGGGTCACGCGGGGCCCGCGCGCCGCCGAGATGCGGGCCGAGACCGGGGAGAGCAGCAGCATGGTGAGGCCGCTCGGAAGCAGGCACAGGCCGGTGGCGACGATGCTCAGGTCGAGGCCGTAGCCCGTGGCCTTCGGGGCCTGGACGAGTTGCGCGGTGACCAGGGAGTTGGCGTAGAAGCCGAAGCCGACCAGGAGCGCGGTCAGGTGGGGCAGGGCGACGCGCGGGCGGGCGGCCAGCCGCAGATCCACCAGGGGCCGCTCGGCGCGGAGCTGCTGCACCCACCACAGGGCGAGCACGAGGACGCCCGCGGCGAACAGGCCCACGACCCGCGCGCTCCCCCAGCCCCACTGGCCGCCCTGGGACACCGCGAGGAGCAGACAGACCAGTCCCGCCGCCAGGCCCAGCGCGCCCGGGGTGTCGAACCGGCCCGGCTCCCGTACGGGCGACTCGCGCACCGCCCACCAGGCCAGCGCCAGGCCCGTCGCGCCGAGCGCGCTGGTCGCCCAGAACATGACGTGCCAGTCGGCGTACTGGACGATGAGCGCGGCCAGCGGCAGACCGAGCGCCGCGCCGACGCCCACGGTGGAACTCATCAGCGCCACCGCGGAACCGGTGCGTTCCGGGGGCAGTTCGTCACGCAGGATGCTGATCGACACCGGTACGACGGCGGCCGCCGCGCCCTGCAGTGCCCGCGCGGTGATGAGCACGCCGATGTCCGAGGTCAGGGCGCACAGCACCGAGCCGGCCGTCATCAGCGCGAGGGCGATGAGCAGCACGCGCCGCTTGCCGTACATGTCGCCGGCGCGTCCGAGCACCGGTGTCAGCACGGCGCCGGACAGCAGGGTCGCCGTGACCGTCCAGGAGACCGCGGCGGCGGAGGCCCCGGTCAGCCGCGGGAGGTCGGGCAGCAGCGGCACGACCACGGTCTGCATGACGGCCATCAGGATGCCGCCGAAGGCCAGGACGGGCACCGTCAGCCGGTCACGCACCCCGCGCCCGGGCCCCTGTCCGGGCGCACCGGCGGGTCCACCGGCTATCGGTACGGGCGCCATGGCCCCTCCTGTCCTCGGCACGGAAATCCTGGTGAATAGCGATTCACCATATCCAGTGAATCACTATTCACCCGGCGCCGGGGAGGGGCGGGGGACCTGCCGGGCCAGAAGGGCCGACGGAAGGGGCGGGCCGGGGAGGGGGGAGGGCTTTCAGCCGCGCGGGCCCGGTGAGCGGGCCTGCACGGTCCGCGCCAGCCGGGGGCCGAGCCAGCGCTTGAGCCGCCGCAGCGCCTCCACCTGCCCGGCAGCCCGGTCGATGCGGTAGTACAACTGCGGGGGCACGTACGGCAGGAGGGGCGAGTGCCGCTGCCCGAGCAGGGCGAACATCCGGTCCGGTGGGAGGCCGATGTAGCGCGGGACGTTCTCGTACCACTGGGCGCTGTGGCGGGCCGCGCTCTGGACGGACAGGAGAGCGGACCTGCGCTCGCGTTCGTAGCGTTCGAGGGCCGGCCGCAGTTCCCGGTGCTCGCCGAGGGCCCCCGCGAGCGCGATGGCGTCCTCCAGGGCGAGGGTGGTGCCCGCGCCGATCGAGTAGTGCGTGGTGTGGGCGGCGTCGCCGAGCAGGACCACGTTGCCGTGGTGCCAGGTGCGGTTGGTGAGGGTGCGGAACCTCAGCCACCGCGCGCTGCCGTCACCCTGCGACCTGCCGATCAGGGGGTGGCCGTCGAGGATGCCGGCGAAGAGCCGCTCCAGGAGGGCCAGGCCGTCCGCCTCGCCCAGGCGGTCGAGCCCGAGACCGGTCCAGGTCCGCGGGGAGCACTCGACGACGCACGTGCTGTGTTCCCGGCTGAACCCGTAGGCGTAGCACCAGATCCAGCCGTGCGGGGTCTCGACGAAGGAGAAGGTGAAGGAGTCGAAGACCTTGGTGGTGCCGAGCCAGATGTAGACGTTGCGCCCGAGCGTGACCTCGGAGCCGAAGCGGCCGGCGTCCTGCTCCCGCAGGACGCTGTGGACTCCGTCGCCGGCCACCACGAGGTCGGCGCCGGACAGTCGCGCGGCGGAGTCGATCTCGCGTTCGTACTCGATGCGCACCCCGAGCGATGCGGCCCGGTCGGCGAGGAGTTCCAGGAGCCTTCGGCGGCCGATGCCGAATCCTTCGTCCCCCTTGTGTTCCGTCCTGCTGTCGCGGACGTGAGCGACTCCGTGGTCCCAGCGCACCGAGTTGTCGCTCACCGCACGCGCCGACTCGGGGTCGTGGCTTCGGAGCCGGTCGAGCAGTCCGGCCCAGTAGGTCACACCCCACCCGTAGGTGGAACCCGCCGGGTTCCGCTCGTGGACGGTCAGGTCGTGGGACGGGTCCTGGAGCTTCATCAGGATCGAGAAGTACAGGCTCGCGGGTCCGCCGCCGACGCACGCGATCTTCACGCGCACTCCCATTTTTTGTGCACGAAGCGGTCAATTGGTGACGAACAGTAGCAGGGAGTGATCACGGTCCGAGGCAGGACGGGACGCGTCGGCTCGCGCGCCGACGACCGGTCGTACGATCGTTCTCCCCGCCCGGTCCGGGCGGGCGAGGTCCGGCGAGGCCCCGGGCCTGACCGGCCCGGTGTGGCCCCGGCCGCAGAGCAGTCAGGAGAGACCATGACCCGTCCGACCGACGCCGATCCGGCTCCGGCCGCGCTGGAGGAACTGCTCGCGCGGACCGACGGCGGCGGGCCCTCGGGGTGGCCGGAGGACCACCGGTCGGGTCTGGACGCGGCGGCGCTGCGTGTGGCTCCCGGCGCGGAGGCCGACTGGTCCGAGGACGGAACGTCCGACGCCCTGGTCATCGTCCTCGACGGCTCGGGCGCCCTCCGTACGGCGGCCGGCCGCTTCGACGTCACCGCGCACACCGCGGTGTGGGTACCGCGCGGCTCCGGCGTCCGGCTCTCCGCGGCGGACGCCGGCCTGTTCTGCGCGGTCGTCCGCACACGCCGCCGGGCGTTCGTCACGCTGCCCGCGCCCTCCGGGGGCGGGGAGCCCGCCTGCCTGCTCCAGCAGGTCTGCGCGGAGTGCGGGCGCATGGCGACCGAGAGCGACGCCCGCTACTGCAACCGGTGCGGCTCACCCCTCCGCGACTGAGCACCGCGACGGGGCCGGACGGCAGCGCCCGGCACCGCGACGGGACCTGACGGGGACGCCTACGCGCCCTGTGTGCTGCCCGTCCGGCACTCGGGGTGGCCCCAGCCCTGGTCGTTCTTGGCGATGGGCTCCCCCGCCGCGTACGGACGCCCGCAGACGCACCTGCCGGGGAACTTGGCCTTGATGGTGCGGGCCGACGCGCTCTTGCGCGGCGCCTTGGCCGCCGTACGGGCGCGCGTGGCACCGGACGGGACGGTGTCGGGCGTGGACGGCGGCCGCGGTGAGCCGAGCTCGCTGCCCGCCGCCTGCTGGGCCGTCGCCGCCTGGCTGGCGGCGCGGTCGGCGAAGTCGTTGAGGCGGTCGCCGTCGACCTGGTGCGCCGGTACGTAACGGAACTCGACGGACCTGCCGTCGAGCAGGGCGTCGATGCGCGCGACGAGCTCCTGGTTGGCGACGGGCTTCCCCGCGGCCGTCTTCCAGCCCTTGCGCTTCCAGCCCGGCAGCCACGTCGTGACCGCCTTCATCGCGTACTGCGAGTCCATCCGGATCTCGAGCGGGACGTCCGGCGCGACGGCCGTCAGCAGGCGCTCCAGCGCGGTGAGTTCGGCGACGTTGTTCGTGGCCGTACCCAGCGGGCCCGCCTCCCAGCGGGTGGGCGTCTCGTCGCTGTCGGCGACGACCCAGGCCCAGCCGGCGGGCCCGGGATTTCCTTTCGAAGCCCCGTCACAGGCGGCCACAACGCGTTCAGGCATGACCCCGATCATGCCACGGACGGAGCACACGGCCCGACCGTCCCCCTCGGCCGGGTCGCCTGACGGCGGGGACTCAGCCGGCGTCCGACACCTTCGGCATCTCCCCCTCGGTCCTGGTGATGTCGATCACGGAGAACGACGCGCCCTGCGGGTCGCTGAGCGCGGCGAACCGGCCGAAGGGGGTGTCCATCGGCCCGAAGCGCAGCACCCCGCCGTGCTCGGCCGCCCTGGCCACCGCGGCATCGCAGTCCGGGACGGTGAAGTAGACGTTGATGTACGGCGGCACCTCGGGCGGGAAGTCGTCGGTCATCCTCATCCGGCCGAGCACGGTGTTCTCACCGACGTCGAACATGCGGAAGTCCATCGACTCGTCCTGGAACTGCTTCGCCTTGTACGGGAAGACCGCCGGGAAGAAGGTGTCGGACTTCTCGGGTTCGCGGGTGAAGATCTCGGCCCAGCAGTAGGCCCCGGGCACGGCCTTCGCCTCGAAGCCCTCGTGGGTGCCGCCCTGCCAGACGCCGAAGACGACGCCCCCCGGGTCACGGGCGAGCAGCATCGTGCCGAAGTCGCCGACCTGCATCGGCTCCATCAGCAGTTCCCCGCCGTTGTCCCGGATCTTCGTGGCGGTGGCGGCGGCGTCGGGCGACGCCAGGTACAGGCACCAGGCCGACTGGCCCTCCTGCCCGGGCATCGGAGGTACGACGGCGGCCACCGCCTTGCCGTCCGCGTACGCCTGCGTGTAGTTGCCGTACTCGGAGGACGACTCGCCGAACGTCCAGCCCAGCACGTCGCCGTAAAAGGTCTTCGCCGCCTCGACGTCGCTGAACATCGCGTCGGCCCAACAGGGTGTTCCCTCAGGTTCCACGGCCATGGCAGTCGGCTCTTTCCGCGTCGGGGCGTGTGGGAAGGGGAGGAAATGGTCCTCCGGGTCTCACGCTAGCCAGACTCCGCGCGGGCCGCGCGCCGAACGGGTGCGCCTGTGGCAGGGCGCCGCCGGTCGGGTGCCCCCGTGGCCGGTCGGGTGCCCCCGTGGCCGGGCGGCGGGTCCTCACATGTCCAGTCGCGACTCGATCTCCCGCAGCCGGGCCCGGGCCACGGCGAGCGGGGCCCGGTGCCGGTCCAGCACCAGGTACAGGTAGATGCCCTGGAGCTTGCGCCGGGTGACGGGGCGTATGAGGTGGTACTCGTCGGTGAGCGTCACCAGGATGTCCTCCAGGCTCTCCGCCGGATACCCCAGGACGGACAGCGCGTGGAGCTTGGCCCGTACGACGTCGGTGTCCGCCTCCCCGGCCTTCTGCAGGTCGAGTCCGGGCAGGCCGCCGCGTGCACCCAGGGTGACCCGGCTGAGATAGTCCACGACGGCCGCGCCGAGCGCGCCCCGGATCGTCATGGCGTCGGTGAGCGCTCGGTCTACCGGATCCACCCCTGCGCTCCTCCCCCACGGGACCCGGTCCCGACGGGGGGACCGAGTGCGTACCGCCAGTGTGGTCCCCGGACGCGGCGGTTCCAAGGCCCGCGCGGCGCGTTGTCCGCCACGGCCGCCGGGGAGAGCGCCGCCCCGGCGGACCGTGCCGGACGGGTGGGCTACTCGCCCGCGTACGCCTTCTCCAGGACGGCCAGGTCCAGCTTGTGCATCTGGAGCATCGCCCGGGTCGCGCGCGCCGCCTTCTCCTGGTCCGGGTCCCGCACCATGTCGTAGAGCCTCGCCGGGACGATCTGCCAGGACAGGCCGTACTTGTCCTTGAGCCAGCCGCACGGGCCCGCCTCGCCGCCGTCGTCGATGAACCTGTTCCAGTAGTGGTCCACCTCCGCCTGGTCGTCGCAGTGGACCTCGAAGGAGACCGCCTCGCTGAACGTGAACTGCGGGCCGCCGTTCAGCGCGACGAACCTCTGGCCGTTCGCCGTGAACTCGGCGATCACCACCGAACCGGCCGGTCCCGGGCCCGCCTCGGTGTAGCGGGCCACCGGTCCCATCTGTGAGTTCTTGAACACCGAGACGTAGTAGTTCGCGGCCTCCTCGGCCTGACCGTCGAACCACAGACACGTGGTGAATCCGTCGGCTGCCATGGCTTACCTCCTCGGGTGGAAACGTCTCGAAACGCCGTCACTGTTCTCGACCGATCCTCGCCCGGAAACTCATCGGTGGCGCGGCACGTCGTGCCGGACCGTCGTCCGGCACGACGTGCCCGGGTCCGCGCGGCGTGCGGCGCCCGGTTCCCTCCCGGCCTCTGCCCGTGGCGAATCTGCCGCGGGCAGAGAAAACCCATGGGAGGGCCGGTCTCGGCCGACAGTGAGTGCAGAGGCGGCGACGGCAGCCGCTCACGACAAGGAGGAGAGATGACTCCACTCATCACCGGCCACCACCCGGCCCTCGCGCCACGGGCCGAGGAGAGCGACACCCCCGCGACACGGTTCGACGACCATCTGGCCGCCCAGCTGCTCGGACAGCGCATCGTCTTCCTCGGCACCCAGGTCGACGAGGTCTCGGCGCACCGCGTCTGCGCGCAGCTGCTCCTGCTGTCGGCGGAGGACTCGCGGACCGACATCAGCCTGTACATCAACAGTCCGGGCGGTTCCGTGACCGCCGGGCTCGCGATCTACGACACGATGCGGCTGATCCCGAACGACGTGTCGACGCTGGCCATGGGGTTCGCCGCGAGCATGGGCCAGTTCCTGCTGAGCGTCGGCACACGCGGCAAGCGGTTCGCGCTGCCGAACGCGCGGATCATGATGCACCAGCCGTCCGCGGGGATCGGCGGGACCGCGGCCGACATCGAGATCCAGGCGCAGAACCTGGAGTTCACGAAGAAGGCCATCGAGCGGATCACGGCCGAGCACACGGGCCAGAGCGAGGAGACGATCTCCAGGGACGGTGACCGCGACCGGTGGTTCACGGCCGAGCAGGCACGCGAGTACGGCATGGTCGACCGGGTCGTGGAGTCGCTCGACGACGTGCGCCCGGCCGCGTCACGGCGACGGATGGGGCTCTGACATGGGTTCGTACACGATTCCGAATGTCGTCGAGCGGACGCCGCAGGGCGAGCGGTCGTACGACGTCTTCAGCCGGCTGCTCTCCGAGCGGATCATCTTTCTCGGCACCGAGATCGACGACGGCGTCGCGAACGTCGTCATCGCGCAACTCCTCCATCTGGAGTCGTCGGCTCCGGAGAACGAGATCGCGATCTACATCAACTCGCCCGGCGGATCGTTCACCTCGCTGATGGCGATCTACGACACGATGACGTTCGTGCGGGCGCCGGTCTCCACGTTCTGCGTCGGCCAGGCGGCGTCGACGGCGGCGGTGCTGCTGGCCGGGGGCGATCCCGGGCGGCGCTTCGTGCTGGAGCACGCCCGGGTGCTGCTCGGCCAGCCGGCCAGCGGCGGACGGCAGGGGACGGTGTCCGACCTCAGCCTCCAGGCCAAGGAGATGCTGCGGATCCGCTCCCAGGTGGAGGAGGTCCTCTCCCGGCACACCCCCCACGACGCGGCGACGCTGCGCGCCGACATGGATCGCGACAAGGTCTTCACCGCGCGGGAGGCGGTGGAGTACGGGCTCGCCGACGAGGTGCTCAGCCGCCGCCTCGCGTCGTTCTGAGAACGCCGCGAGGCGGACCGGGCCACCGCGGGGCGGCCGTCGGGAGCGGTCAGGCCGCCAGGCACATGCCGTTGTGGCCCGGAGCGGTGCGGGTGTGCGCCGTCCTGGCCGCGGTGTGCCGCGTGAGCTCCCGCTGGGCGAGGGAGAGCACGTCGGTGAGGCCGAGGCCGAGGGCCCGGGCCGCGGCCGCGAGGACCTCGGACGAGGCCTCCTTGCGGCCGCGCTCCACCTCGGAGAGGTAGGGCATGGAGATGCGGGCCGCGTCGGCCACGTCCTTGAGGGTGCGCTCCTGGGCGCGGCGCTCACGCCGCAGCACCTCGCCCACCAGGTCGCGCCAGAGCGGTTCCCGGCCGGCGGGGGCCGGTGGTGCCGTGCCGGGCCGGCCCGGCACGGCCACCGGCCTCCCGGGTGCGATGGCCTGACGCGGCGTCACGGCGGGACGCGGCACGGCGGCCGGGCGCAGCGGGATGACACGGGCCTCGTCCGACGCTGGGTTGCTCGCCTGGTTGCTCATCTTCCCAGCCTAGGAGCGGCGGACGGATGGGGAAGCCGGCGGCGTTCCGCTCTCGGTGGAATGCCGGTTCCTCGACGGCGGAATCCCCGGGGCGGGCCCCGTACAACCCTCGTCCCCCGCCGGGTGTCGAACAGGACACCGGACAAGGAACGGGCCCTTTCCGGACAGGCCCGGCCGCCCGGCCCCCTCCCGTCAGGAGCCGCTCGTGCGCACCAACCGTTCGGCCGCCCTCGCCGCGGCCTCGTTCCTCCTCGTCAGCGGCGCCGCCCTCGCGGCCGCCCCCTCCGCCCACGCCGGTACGCCCGGCGGCACGCGCGCCAGTGACCGCAACAGTGACTTCGACGGGGACGGATACGAGGACGTCCTGGTCGGGGCGCCGGGCGCGACCGTCGGCGGCCGGAAGGGCGCCGGTCTCGTCACCGTGCAGTACGGCTCCTCCAGAGGCATGGGGCTCACGCACGTCGCGCGGTTCAGCCAGTCGACGCCGGGTGTCGCCGGTGCCGCCGAGACCGGCGACGGCTTCGGCACCGCCGTCGCGACCGGCGACCTCGACGGGGACGGCTACGACGACGCGGTCGTCGGCATCCCCCGCGAGGACATCGGCACCGTCGCCGACGCGGGCGGCGCCGTCGTCCTGTGGGGCTCCGGGTCCGGCCTGTCCGGCTCGGCCTCCGACTGGCTGGAGGCGGACGGGCCCGCCGCCGGCGCGCGGTTCGGGACGGGGCTCGCGGCGGCGCACTTCTCCGCCGGGACGCCGGGCGATCTGCTCGCCGTCCTCGACCGCGACGGCCTCGGACTGTTCGCCTACGCGTCCGACGCGCCGGCCGCCCTCGAACGGCGGTCGACGACCCGGCTGTCCGCGCGGGCCGAGGGGCCCGGCCTCCGGCCCACGTCCCTCACCACGGGCGACTACGACGGCGACGGCTACGCCGACCTCGTCGTGTCGGGCACCAGCACCGGCGACGAACCGGGCCACGGCTGGTCCTCGTACCTGTCCGGCCACCCGGACGGCCTCACCTACGAGCGCGACTTCCCCGGCGGCCCCGTCACCGCGTCGGGCGACATCGACGGCGACGGCTACGACGACCTCGTCACCGGTGAACCGCACTCCCCGGACGACGTGTACGGCGAGACCAGGACGGGAGGCGTGATCGGGGTGCACCGCGGCGGCCCGGACGGCCCCTCGGCCGACGCCGACTGGTGGACGCAGGAGAACGACGGCGTGCCCGGTACCGCCGAGGTCGGTGACGGCTGGGGCAGCGACCTGTCCGTCGGGGACACCGACGGCGACGGATACGCGGACGTGGCGATCGGCGCGTCCGGCGAGGACATCGGCTCGGTCGCGGACGCGGGAGCGGTGTGGGTGCTGCGCGGCAGCGGCGCCGGGCTCACCGCGGAAGGCGCCAGGTCCTGGGACCAGAACTCGGCGAACGTGCCGGGTGTCGCGGAGAAGGGCGACCGGTGGGGCGGCCAGGTCCGGCTGGCCGACCCGAACGCCGACGGCCGCGCCGGGCTGCTCGCCGCGGCGCCCGGGGAGAACACGGGCGACGGCGTGATCTGGGTGCTGTCCGCCGTGCGGGGCGGCATCACGGCGTCGGGTTCGTGGACGTACGGAGCGGGTTCGCTGGACGCGCCCGCGCGGGACGCGGCGTTCGGCGCCGCGATCGACGAGTGACGCCCGGGAGGTGCCGGTGCCGCCGGCGGCGGATCCGGCGCCTCCCGTCGCATCATCACTCCGGTTCGTTACCATTCGGGACACATGGACTCGCGGCCGCGGGGTCACCGGCCGCACACCATGCCGGCACGGCGAACGACGACTCACCGGGAGAGACGATGGACACCATCACGAGCCCGTCGCACATCACCGGCGCGTCCTCGTGGGCCGGCGTCGCCGACGGCCCGCTGCCGGACGTGCAGAGCCCGCGGACCGTCGCTCCCCAGGACGCGCGGGCACTGTCCCGGCAGTTCTTCCGGCGTCTGGCGGAACTGGAGGAGGGCACGCCCGAGTACCAGTACGCGCGCAACACCCTCATCGAGCTGAACATGTCGCTGGTCCGCTTCGCCGCGGGGCGCTTCCGGCACCGCGCCGACGACGTGGAGGACGTCGTCCAGGTCGGGATGATCGGCCTCATCAAGTCCATCGACCGCTTCGAGGTCAGCCGCGAGGTCGAGTTCACCTCCTTCGCGCTGCCCTACATCGTCGGCGAGATCAAACGCTTCTTCCGTGACACGACGTGGGCCGTGCACGTGCCGCGCCGGCTCCAGGAACTGCGCGTGGAGCTGGCCAGGGCCCACGAGGAGCTCTCCGGCCGCCTGGACCGCGAGCCGACGGTCCCCGAACTCGCCACCCTCATGAACCTGTCCGAGCGCGAGGTGACCGAGGCCCGGATCGCCTCCAACGCCTACACCTCCACGTCCCTGGACGCCGCCCTGAGCGGGGAGGCGGGCAGCGACGGCGAGACGGCCCTCAGCGACTTCATCGGCTTCGAGGACGACGGCATCCGGCTGGTGGAGGACTTCCGGACGCTGGCCCCGCTGGTGGCCGCGCTCAGCGACCGTGACCGCACCATCCTTCACCTGCGCTTCGTCGAGGAGGCCACACAGGCCGAGATCGGCGAGCGCCTCGGCTGCTCGCAGATGCACGTCTCCCGGCTCCTGCAGCGCATCGTCGCCGGGCTGCGGGCGGGAATGCTGAACGACGTGCTGCGCGTCGACACCGCCTGACGACGGCGCCCCCGGCCCGCCCGCGTGCGCGGCCCGGACGGCACCGCGCCGCGCACGCGCGCCCTTCCCCCCTCGCTCCGGCGCCGGTCAGCGCAGCCACTGGTCCCTCTCGGCGGGCCGGTACAGCGTCACCGCGCGGTTCAGCTTGTCCAGCACCAGCCGCCCCCGCTCGGCCCGCGTCACCTCGCCGTCGTACGCGTACTGCGGGTCGCCCTCCAGCACCTCGAGCCGCAGGTTCCGGACCTGTGCGGTGGTCAGGACACGGCTGTTGTGCAGGGTTCCGGTCAGTACGGCCAGCAGCAGCCGGGTCCGGGCCAGCGGAGCGGCGCCGTCGACGGCGCGGACGTCCAGCAGTCCGTCGTCCAGCTGGGTGCGGTACGTGGGCGCGAACCCGGCGGGATGGTAGATGCCGTTGCCCGCGAAGAGCAGCCACAGGCGCTTGGGCGTGCCGTTGACCGAGATGCTCACCGGGGTGCCGGTGGCGAGGACCTGGGCCAGCCCGACCACGAGCGCCGGCCACTTGCCGATGCGCCGCTCCAGCCGCTCCCTCGCGCCGACCAGGTCCGAGTACACGCCGAGGCTGAAGGTGTTCAGGAACACCTGCTCCCGGCCGCCCGGGGCCCGGGCCCGGCCGAGGTCCGACACGACCGCGTCCCCGTCCCGCACCGCCCGTACGACGTCGTCCAGGGTCTGGTTGCCCAGGTCCACGGCGAAGTGGTTGAAGGTGCCGCCGGGGAACACCGCGAGCGGCACACCGATCCGGGCGGCGGTACTCGTCGCCACGTTGACCGTGCCGTCGCCGCCGCACGCGCCGAGGGCGCCGCCCTCCTCCTTCGCCCGCAGGGCGGCCCGCTCCATGAGTTCCGCCAGGTCCTGCCCGTCCTCCGCCACGGTGACGCCGGCCTTCGGCAGCAGGGACCGCAGGCGCTCCGACAGGTCGGGGGCGTCGGCGCTCCACGCGGGACCGGAGGAGGGGTTGACGACTATGTGCAGTCCCGCGCCCTCGGGCAGCGCGGGGGCCGGGCGGCGCGGGGGCGCGGCCGCGGCGGCGGCGCCGGGCTTGACCGGCCACCACCGGGCGGTCAGCGCGGCGGCGCCGACGCCGATCGCGACGCCCACCGCCACGTCACCGGGGTGCCGTACGCCCGAACGTATGCGTGCCACGGTCAGGGCGACGGCGCCGGGGACGACGACCAGTCTGTGACGGGGGGCCTCCAGGAGCACACCCGCGGCGAAGGCGGCGGCGGACGCCGCGTGCCCGGACGCGTCGAGCGGCGGCACCTTGGCCGCCGCCGGGCGCGCCAGCGCGCGGGTCACGGCGGACGCCATGGCCACGGCCCCGATACCGCGCAGGGCCGCCCTGCGCGCGGTCCTGTCCCCGGACGCGCCGAGCGCGGCGGCGGCACCGGCCCACAGGAGCCCTCCCGCGGCGATGCGGCGAGCGCCCGGCCGGGTCTGGTGTCCCGTCCGGGCCCGCGCGAACGCGACGGCCCGGGCGCCCGCGTCCCTGACCGCCCCGCCGCCCGGTCGCGGCCACACGCTGCGCCGTGCCATGAGTCGCCCCACCCCTGTCCTTCGCCCGTCGATCCCCGCCGGCCCGGTGCCGACTCCCCCACTCTGCCCCCGCATCCCGGTTTCATGGACGCGGGGAGGGACGGGTCAGCTGGGAAACGGGGCGGAGGCCGCGGGCGGGGCGGACGGGGGCCGGGCGGGCGGGGAAGGGCGGGCGGTCACTGGGTCTTCGGGAGCTTCACCACGGTCACGAAGAAGTCGTCGATCTGCCGGACCGCCGCGATGAACTGGTCGAGGTCGACCGGCTTGGTGACGTACGCGTTGGCGTGCAGTTTGTAGCTGCGCAGGATGTCCTCCTCCGCCGAGGAGGTGGTGAGGACGACGACGGGGATGTGCGCCAGTTCGTCGTCCGACTTGATCCGCTCCAGGACCTGACGCCCGTCGTACTTCGGCAGGTTGAGGTCGAGCAGGATCAGGTCCGGGCGCGGGGCGTCCGCGTACTGCTTCGCGCGGTACAGGAAGTCGAGGGCCTCCTCGCCGTCCCGTACGACGTGCAGGGTGTTGCGGATCTTGTTGTCCTCGAACGCCTCGCGGGTCATGAGCTCGTCGCCGGGATCGTCCTCGACGAGCAGGACCTGGATGGGTTCGACGGGGCTGGTCACGTACGTGCTCCTTCGGACGGACGCGACGTGTCGTCGGGCCTGGTGTCGGTCGCGGGCGGCGTCGTGGGCAGGGTGAAGCACACACGCGTGCCCTTGCCGACGGCGCCCTCCAGGGTAATGGTGCCCCCGTGGTGCTCGACGATCTTGCGGCAGAGCGCCAGCCCGATCCCGGTCCCCTCGTACTCCTCCCGGCCGTGCAGGCGTTGGAAGATGACGAAGACCTTCTCCTTGAACTCCGGGTCGATCCCGATGCCGTTGTCCTGGACGCACAGCCGCCACATGCCGTCCTCGGCGGTGTCGCAGCCGATGACGACCTCGGACGGCCGGTCGGGGTGACGGAACTTGACGGCGTTGCCGATCAGGTTCTGCCAGAGCATCGCCAGGGTGGTGCGGTCGCCGGTCACGGTGGGCAGCGGCCCCTCGCGCACGACCCGGACGCCGCTCTCCTCCAGGGCGACGCTCAGATTGCCGAGGGCCTGGTCCAGTACGGCGTCGAGCGCGACCGGTGCCTGTTCTTCGCCGACCCGTCCGACCCGGGAGAACGTCAGCAGGTCGTTGATCAGCACCTGCATGCGCTTCGCACCGTCCACGGCGAAGTCGATGTACTGCCGGGCCCGGTCGTCGAGCCGGTCGCCGTAGCGCTTCTCCAGGAGCTGGCAGAACGAGGCGACCTTGCGCAGCGGTTCCTGGAGGTCGTGCGAGGCGACGTAGGCGAACTGCTCCAGTTCCGCGTTGGAGCGCTTCAGCTCCAGCGTCTGGGCGTCCAGCTCGGCGGCCTGCACTTCCAGGGCCCTTCCCCTGGCCACCGAGGCGGAGAGTTCCTCGACGATCCTGCGGCGCATGCCCTCGACGGCCCGTGCGACGGCGTCCAGGTCGCGCGGCGCGTCGAGCCGGATCCGGTGGTCGAACGCGCCCGAGGCCACGTCCACCGAGGCAGCCTCCAGCACGCGCAGGGGCTTTCCGACGAGACGTCGCAGCAGCAGCACGGTCGCGACGCCGCTCCCCAGGAACGCGGCGAGCATGGCGAGGAAGAAGACGTCGCGCAGCCGCCGGATGTCCGCGACGGACGCGTGGGTCCGCTCGCTCAGCCGCTGGATGTCGCTCTCCAGGGACGCGACGAGTTCGCGGGTGTCGTCGAACTGGGCCTTGCTCGCCTTCAGTGCGGGCGCGCCCACGCCGTCGGACGAACGGGCCGCCGCGAGCAGCGGGCCGGCGTGGTCGCCGCGCCAGGCCTCGGAGGCCTGCTGGATGGCCCGCAGGTCCGCCGCGATGCCCGGCTGGTCCCCGAGCTCCTCGACCAGCCGGCCGTGCAGGGTCCGCTCGTCGCGCACCCCCGACTCGTACGGTTCGAGGAAACCGTCGTCCTTGCTGATCACGTAGCCGCGTACGCCGGTCTCCTGGTCCACCAGCGAGGTCTCCAGCTGGTAGGCGGTGGCCTTCGCGGGCTGGATGTGGTCGGTGAGCCGTTCGGTGCGGTCGTCGGCCTGTGCCTGCAGGGCCCCGCCTGCCACGGCGAAGACGATCAGCAGCAGCACCTTCACGGCCACGACCAGCTGGATCCAGCCCTGCACGGTCAGCCGCGTGACGGCCCGGGGACTCGCCTGCGGCCCGTCCGTGGCGACGGAGGGCGACGTCCGCGGCCCGTCCGGCGTCCCCGGGGGCACGACGGGACCCGTCATGAGCGGGCTTCCGCTGCCAGGTGCAGGACGGCCACGTCGTCGGCGAGGCCTCCGTGGGCGGCGGTGAGCGCGGCCACCTCCTCCACGACGGCGTCCACGAACGGACGCCCCTTCAGGCCCCGGTGTCTCCTCGCCACTTCGAGCAGCCCTTCCTCTCCCAGTCGCCGGTCCGCCGCCACGACGCCCTCGAAGAGGCCGTCGGTGAACAGCGTCACGGCGTCGATGTCGTGCGCGGGCAGCTCCGTCTCGGGCCAGTGCGCCCGGCCCGGTATCAGCCCGAGGGCCGGACCGGCGGGCGGCTCGAACAGCTCGACGCCCGCCGGGGTGCTGACGAGCAGTCCGGGGTGTCCGGCCCGGATCACCCGCAGCTGGTCGCGGCCCTTGCTGAACCGGACGACGGTCAGGGTCGCGAAGATGTAGTCGGCGGCCCGCTCGGCCCTGATGATCTCCTCCAGCAGCCGGATCTGTGCGACGCCCGCGCAGCCGGAGAGCACGGCGGTGCGCCAGGCCACCCGCAGACAGACGCCGAGGGCCGCCTCGGCCGCGCCATGACCGGAGACGTCGCCGATCACCGCGTGCACCGAGCCGTCCTCGGTCTCGACGACGTCGAAGAAGTCGCCGCCGAGCAGCGCGTGGTCGCGTCCCGGGCTGTAGCGGGAGTCGACCGTGTACCGGCCGCCGCGCAGCAGGGGTGTGGGCAGCAGTCCTCGCTCCAGCCGGGCGTTCTCCCGGGCCAGCAGGCGGCTGGTGTGGAGTTCCGCGTTGGAGCGCTCCACCTGTTTTCGCTGGAGGGCGTAGCGGACGGCGCGGCTGAGGCCCTCCGCCTGGAGTCCGTCCTTGGCGAGGAAGTCCTGCGCGCCCTCGGCGAGCGCGGCGGGCCCCGCCTCGTTCTCGGCGAGTCCGGTCAGTACGACGACCGCCGCGTCGGGCGAGGTCTCGCGGACGAGCCGGACGGCGCTGAGTCCGTGGGTGTCCGGCAGGTGCAAATCCAGCAGGACGCAGACGGCCTGCCGGGTGTGGCGCAGGAAGGCGCGGGCCTCGGCGAGGGACTTGCACCAGGTGATGTCCAGTGGCAGGCCCGTGTCGGCGAGCACCTCCCGGACGAGCAGCGCGTCGCCGGCGTCGTCCTCGACGAGCAGCAGGACCGGGGTGGTGTCCAGGCCCCAGCGGTAGCCGGATTCCTCCTGCGGACCGGGTATCGCACCGTGTGCGCCGTGCCGCGGCGGACGGTCAGCCACGCCCACCCCCTCGAGTGACCGATGACCGGCGACGGCCGCCGGACGGGCCGAGCCTACTGAAGTGCCCGCGCGCTCATACCCTCCGGTGACCGGTTCCGTGTCCGTCCGGGCCATGCGTCTCCCGCTACTGCCGGTACCGCGCCCCGTCGAGGGTGTCCGGTTCAACAGCGCAGGTCCAGGGAGGCACTGACGCACTTGCCCACCGGCACCCGGCCGACGCGGACGCTCGACGCGAGGGCGTGCACGATCTCCAGGCCGTGCCGGCCGACCCGCTCGGGGTCGCGCGCGTAGCGCTGGGGCAGGGTGGCACTGCTGTCGTAGACGGTGACGGTCACATAGGCGTCCGTGCCCTCGAGTTCCAGGATGTACGGGCCGTGGCTGTGCCGGTCGGCGTTGGTGATCAGCTCGCTCACCACGAGGAGCAGGTCCCCGAGGGCACGTGCGTCGATCGTGGCGCACCACTCGCGCCGGAGGCGTTCGAGGAAGAGCTCGGTGAAGGATCGCGCCGCGGCGATGCAACCGGGCTCCCCGTTGTAGTGCGCCGTGCACCTGAGCGGTTCCACGGGCACGTCGAAGCCGGTTGGTATCACTGCTCCGTCCAAGTGGTCGATCATGCGTGTCTCTCTCGAAGGCCGGGTCGTGACCGGATGCTGCCAAAGGGCTCGTACCCCAAGACTCCGTTTCCAGTCACTCCCATCTCGAACCGGTTCGAAAGAGGCTCCGACCTGCGGTTATGGATGCTGATTCGCCTGATGGCGGTGGAACCAGAGGGTTGTGGGAGCGCTCCCGCGAGCGGGATGCTGTGGGCCATGTCCACGAACGGAACAGTGATCATCCGGCCCTACCGGCCGCAGGACCGCGCCGGTCTGTACGACGTCTGCGTACGCACCGCGCACGACGGGGGCGACTCCCGCGCGCTCTATCCCGACGAGGAGCTGATGCCGGGCATCTTCGCCGCGCCCTACGCGCACCTCGAACCCGGCCTCGCGTTCGTCGCCGACGACGGCGAGCGGGTCGTCGGCTACATCCTCGGCACGGCCGACACCGCGACGTTCGTCCGCCGGTTCCGCGAGGAGTGGCTGCCCCGGGTGGAGGCCCGCTATCCGCGGCCGGTGAGGCCGCCCGTGACCCCGAGCGAGGTCATGGTGGACCTGCTGCACCGGCCCGAACGGATGCTGGTGCCGGAACTCGCCCGGTACCCGGCTCACCTGCACATCGACCTGCTGCCTCGGTATCAGCGCCGGGGCCACGGCCGCCTTCTGATGCGCACGTTCCTCGGGGCGCTGGAGGCCGGGGGCGTCGCACGGGTGCACCTGGGGATGGTCACCGCCAACCGTGCCGCCCGCTCCTTCTACGACCGGCTCGGTTTCCACGTCGTCCCGGTCGAGGACCCCGGCCCCCTCACCTATCTGGGCCGGGCCACCGCAACCGCGGACGGTCCCGGGGGACTCTAGGGCCTCCCCGGCAGGACGGGCCCGGGCCCGTCCTGCCGCCGTGCCGCGCGGGCCGGCGCGACCGGCCCTCCCGGGAAGCGGAGCGCGGCCCGCCTGCTTAGCGTGGCAGCGTGATCTCCCAGACCCCTCCCGGCCCGACGGCCGCCCGGCACGGCTGGGTCCAGGCGCTCGCGACGGTGCTGGCCGGGACGGCCGCCATGGGCCTGGTGGCGGCGCTCGGGCTCTGGGCGGCGGGCGCGGCCGGCCTGCCGGACGCCGCGTTCCCCCGGGTCGCCGCGGCCGTCGTGGTGCTGGCGGTCGGCGGCTCGGTGGACCTCTCGGGCGACGCCGGAGTGTTCGCCGGCACGCGGGCGGAGCTGACCGTGGTGCCGCTGTCCGTCACCCTGACCGGTGTACTGGTGATCGGTGCCGGGTTCCTGCGGCCGTTGCGACACCGGGCCCTCACGAGCCCGGCCGGGACGGCCGGCTGGGCGGCCCGGATCGCGGCGGTGTGGTTCCTGGCACTCCTCGGGCTGGCTCTGGCCACCCGCCAGACCTTCGCCGTCTCGCTGGGCGACGGGGCCCTCGGCGCCATCGGTGACCTGTTCGACGCCTCACCGACGGTGTCCTTCGAGGCCGATGTGCCGCTCACCCTGGTCCTCGGGCTGCTGTGGCTCGCGGGGGTGATGGTCCTCGCCCTCCTCGTGTCGCGCGGGCCCGCTCCCCCGGGCCGGTGGGGGCGCTTCCTGCGGGCGGTGCGGTCGGCGGCGTACGCGATGGCCGCGCTGCTGCTCGCGCAGGTGGCCCTCGGGATCGCCGTCGGGCTGGTCGTGGCCTTCTCGCGCGGATACCCCGCGGAGACCTTCGCGGTGATCCTGCTGGGACTTCCCAACCTCGTCTGGCCGGTGTTCACGATCGGGCTGGGCGCCACCTGGGAGGGCCGGGTGGACGGCCCGTTCGGGCTGCCCATGCCGCACCTGCTCGACGAGGTGCTGCGCACCCCGGACATCTCCGCGCTGAACCTGTCCACGCTCGCCGAGCACGACGCCAGGGTGTGGTGGCTGGTGGCCGTCGACGCCGTACTGGTCTCGGCCGCCGCGTACCTGGCCGCCGCCCGCTCGCCGTCGGGGGTACGGGCCTGGCGGCACGCCGTGACCACCGCCGTGGCCCTGGCGCTCACCGTCCTCGTGATCTGCCTGGCCGCCCGTCTCAGTGCCCGCTACGGGCTGTCGCTGCTCGGCCTCGGCGACGTCGGCGGCGGCCTGTCCGGGACGGTGCTGCTGCGGCCGCGGTGGGGTACGGCCCTCGGGTTCGCCCTCCTGTGGGGACTCGTCGCCGGTTTCGCGGCAGGCGCCGCGGCCCGGCGTCTTCGCCGGAGGAACCGGCCGGAGGACGGGCGGACACCCGGCGCCTGAGGGTCCGCGCGGTCAGGCGACGGGGGTGGCGAGACCGGGCAGCATCCGCTGCATCCGCAGGGCGTCCACGGACTCGGCCAGCAGTTCGTACTCGGTGGTGTCGTCGCTGGTGGCGATGCGCACGAGTTTCCCGGCGGCCAGTTCCTCGGCGACCAGTTCCTGCTGCGCCGCGTCACCGCACCACATGCGCAGCAGGCGCGGCACGTCCGGGACGGTGGCGGCCATCGGCACGATCGAGTTCGGCGGGAAGGCGGGGTCGTCGGGGTGCGGGTCGAGACGCTCGGCGATCCACGACGCGCGGTCCCGCATCCACCACAGGGCAAGTGCCAGGGTGGGTGCGCGGTAGGTCCCCAGCGGGACGCCGACGCGACGGCCACCGCAGATGCCGTAGGCGGTGACATGGCACAGGAATTCGTCGTGCACGCTCGGTCCCCCATCGCGTCGCTCGCTGCCGGTCCTGCCTCGCTTTCCTCACGGCTCGTCCGCTGTCACGGGCGGTACTTCGGCAGCGCGTCGAAGGCGCGTCCATGACGCTTCGGTGGCGTTCCGGTGGCGTTTCGCGGGGCTTCATGGCCGAATTGCCCTAGCTACCGAGTATCGCCACTCCTGACACTCTGTCACCATGCCATTCCAGCCAGTCTCCTGGCATATTCAGCGCCCGCCGTGGCCGAAACGGCTCGGCCCCCTCGCCGCCGGGCACCGGCCGCCTTACTCCGGAGGTAATCGACGCGTCCTAGTGGTGCCGGGCATGGTTGCGACATCGGTTCCGGGGCGGCCCCACGGCCCCCGGGAATCGGTCTTCGACCGGCGTGCACGAACCAGATGGAGGGGACCTCCCATGTCCGCGAACACCGACCGTTACGAGACCGCCGTCGCCCGCTACTTCGAGGCCTGGAACGCCGGCGACCCGGACACCCTGGCCAAGGCGGTCGCCGCCGCGTTCGCCCCGGACTGCGGCTACACCGACCCGCTCGCCGACGTACGCGGTCATGAGCAGCTCACCGCCCTCATCACGGGCGCGCACGAGCAGTTTCCGGGCTTCTCGTTCCGGCCCAGCGGCCCCGTCGACGGCCATCACGACACGGCCCGCTTCGGCTGGGAACTGGTCAGCGAAGCCGACGGATCGGCCCCCGTGGCCGGGTTCGACGTGATCACCCTGGCCGGCGAGGGCCGCATCCGCACCGTCCACGGATTCCTGGACCGGGTGCCGGCCTGATCCCGGCGGGACCCGGCGGGGCGCGCCCGGGACCGCGGGCGCGCCGGGTGCCGGTCCGGCAGGGCGGACAGGCACCCGGCCCGGGGACGTGCCTACGCCTGGTCGCGCACGATGGCGTCGATCCGGGCCAGCTCCTCCGGCTCGAAGTCGAGCGCGCGGACGGCCGTCACGCTGTCCTCCAGCTGCTGGGTGCTGCTCGCGCCGATCAGGGCCGAGGTCACCCGGCCGCCGCGCAGCACCCAGGCCAGCGCCATCTGGGCCAGGGACTGCCCGCGCGCCGCGGCGATCACGTCGAGGGCGCGCAGCCGCCGCACCAGGTCCTCGGTGACCTTGTCGGCGCTGAGGAACGGGCTGTCGCTCGCGGCGCGGGAACCCTCGGGGATGCCGTCGAGGTAGCGGCTGGTCAGCAGGCCCTGCTCCAGCGGCGAGTAGGCGATGGACCCGACCCGCAGCTCCTCCAGGGTGTCCAGCAGCCCCTCGTCCTCGGGGCGCCGGTCGAGCATCGAGTAGCGCGGCTGGTGGATGAGCAGGGGCGTGCCCAGCTCGCCGAGGATGCGGGCGGCCTCACGGGTCTGCTCGGCCGAGTAGTTGGAGACGCCGACGTAGAGCGCCTTGCCCTGGACGACCGCCGAGTGCAGGGCGCCCATCGTCTCCTCCAGGGGAGTCTCCGGGTCGGGGCGGTGCGAGTAGAAGATGTCGACGTAGTCCAGGCCCATCCGGCCCAGGCTCTGGTCGAGGGAGGAGAGCAGGTACTTGCGCGAGCCCCACTCGCCGTACGGGCCGGGCCACATCAGATAGCCGGCCTTGGTGGAGACGACCAGCTCGTCCCGGTGGCGGGCGAAGTCCGCGCGCAGCGCCTCGCCGAGGGCCGACTCGGCGGCGCCGGGGGGCGGGCCGTAGTTGTTGGCCAGGTCGAAGTGGGTGACGCCCAGGTCGAAGGCGCGGCGCAGGATCCGCCGCTGGGTGTCGGCCGCCCGGTCGGGACCGAAGTTGTGCCACAGGCCGAGCGACAGCGCGGGCAGCTTGAGGCCGCTGTGTCCGGTGCGCCGGTAGGGCATGGCCGCGTAGCGGTCGGGGTGTGCGGTGTACAACACGTGCTCCTGGGAGGCAGGGAACCGGGGACGGACCTCCACTCTGGCGCGGGCACCGGCAGCGGTCCAACAGGAGAATCCGATGGGATTGTGCGGTTAGGCTGCTCAATCATGGAACTGCGCCACCTCCAGCACTTCGTCGCGGTCGCCGAGGACCAGCACTTCACCCGGGCGGCCGAGCGGCTGATGGTGTCCCAGTCCGGTCTGTCCGCGTCGATCCGCGCGCTGGAGCGGGAGCTGCAGGCCCCGCTCTTCGTGCGCACCACCCGCCGGGTCACGCTGACCGAGGCCGGCCGCGCCCTGCTGACCGAGGCCGAGCGGGTCCTCGCCCAGGTGCGGGCAGCCCGCGACGCGGTGGCCGCCGTCCAGGGGGTGCTGCGCGGCACGCTCTCCGTGGGCACCGAGCAGTGCATCGCCGGGGTGCACGTGGCCCGGCTGCTGGCCGCGTTCCGCAGGCGCCATCCGGACGTCGAGATCCGGTTGCGGCAGGCGGGGTCGGGGGCGCTGGCCGAGGAGGTCGCCGCGGGACGTCTGGACCTGGCCTTCGCGGTGCGGACCCGGCCGGACACCGACCAGTTGCGGTCGGTGCCGCTGGCCGCCGAGCCGATGACCGTGCTGTGCCATCCGGCGCACCCGCTCGCGGCCGCCGCGGCGTCGGCTCCCGAGGAGCTGGGCGAGGAGGCGTTCGTCGACTTCCACCCGGACTGGGGGCCGCGCCGGGTGACGGACGCGGTCTTCGCGGCCGCCGGCGTCCAGCGGACGGTGGCCCTGGAGGTCGGTGACGTGCACAGCCTGCTGGAACTCGTCCACGAGGGCCTCGGTGTCGCCGTGGTGCCGCGGCACTTCGGGCACAAGCGCGAGGCGGCCGGTCTCGCCTCGCTGCCGCTGAAGGGCACGTCCGAGACGTCGTACGAGACCGTCGCCCTGCTGCCGCACGCGGACGCCACGAGCCCGGCGGCCCGCGAGCTGATGGCCGCCCTGCCGCACGCCGGCCGGCCCGCCGCGTCCTCGCCGCCCCGCCCGGGACACGGGAGGGGCTGAGCCGGCCGGGCGGGCGATCGCGCCCTCGGCCGTCCTGCGGGAAGGTGGGATGCATGCATTCCCACGACGTTCTCACCGAGGCGTTCGGGCGCGTCCAGGAGGCGGTCCACGCCGCCGTCGACGGACTCGGCGCCGAACAGCTCGCCGCCACGCCCGCGAAGGGCGCCAACTCGATCGCCTGGCTGGTCTGGCATCTCACCCGCGTCCAGGACGACCACGTCGCCGACGCGGCCGGCCTGGAACAGGTCTGGCTCGCCCAGGGCTGGGCCGACCGCTTCGGGCTCGGCCTCCCGCACGCCGACACCGGGTACGGCCACACTCCCCGGCAGGTCGCCGCGGTGCGGGTCGACTCGCCGGACCCGCTCGTCGGCTACTACGATGCCGTGCACGAGCAGACCCTGGGGTTCGTGCGGGGCCTCGGCGACAAGGACCTGGAGCGGATCGTGGACGAGAACTGGACCCCGGCCGTCACCCTGGGCGTGCGGCTGGTGAGCGTCCTGGCCGACGATCTGCAGCATGCCGGCCAGGCCGCGTACGTACGGGGACTTCTGTGAGCGGTCAGGCCGCCGCGTGCGCCCGGGACGCCGCCGCGTAGCCGGGCAGCACGACGTCCCGGATGAGGGCGCCGCGCTCGTCGAACGGGATGAAGGCGCTCTTGAGGGCGTCGACCGTGACCGTGCGCAGGTCGTCGAGCGTCCAGCCGGCCTCGTCGACGAGCAGCGACATCTCGCGGGTCATGGTGGTACCCGACACCAGACGGTTGTCGGTGTTGAGGGTGACGCGGAAGCCCAGGTCGCGCAGGGCGGTGATGGGGTGGCCGGCGATGGAGGTGGCCGCGCCCGTCTGGAGGTTGGAGGTGGGGCACATCTCCAGGGCGACGCGGCGGTCGCGCACCCAGTCGGCGAGGCGGCCGAGCTTGCCGTCCACGATGTCGTCCATGATGCGCACGCCGTGGCCGATGCGCTGGGCGCCGCAGACCTGGAGCGCCTGGTGGATGCTGGGCAGCCCGTGCGCCTCGCCGGCGTGGATGGTGAAGGGGACGCTCTCGCGGCGCAGGTGCTCGAAGGCGGCCAGGTGGTCGGCGGGCGGGAAGCCGTCCTCGGCGCCCGCGATGTCGTAGCCGACGACGCCGGCGTCCCGGAAGGCGACCGCGAGGGAGGCGACCTCCCGGGTGCGGTCGAACATGCGCATGCCGCACAGCAGGGTGCGGACCTGGACGGGAGTGCCGGCGGCGGCCGCCTCGGCCATTCCGGCCGCGAGGCCCTCCTGGACGGTCTCGACGACCTCGGGCAGGGCCAGGCCGCCCTTGAGCATCAGCTCGGGGGCGTAGCGGACCTCGCCGTAGACGACGCCGTCGGCGGCGAGGTCGAGGACGTACTCGCGCGCGGTGCGCAGCAGGCCCTCGCGGGTCTGCATCACGGCCAGCGTGTGCTCG
This sequence comes from Streptomyces sp. NPDC008313, assembly GCF_042956125.1. Lineage (NCBI taxonomy): Bacteria > Bacillati > Actinomycetota > Actinomycetes > Kitasatosporales > Streptomycetaceae > Streptomyces > Streptomyces sp. NPDC008313. The sequence continues at coordinate 139,512 of NZ_JBIBFR010000010.1, read as the reverse complement.
AAGGTGGCTATGTAGCGCACCAGGTCACCGGAGTTGGCGGCTTCGTAGTACCAGGCGGCGAGTGCCTCGGGGTCGGTGGCCGGCAGGGTGTGGCCGACCTCGTCAGCGAGTTCCACCAGGGTGGCGGGGCGCAGGCCGCCGTCGAGGTGGTCGTGCAGCACGGCCTTGGGGAGCCTGCGGAGGGTGTCGGTGTCGATGCGGGGCGCGGTCATGCGTGGCTTTCCTCGGTGGGTCGTGGTGCGGGCTGGAGCAGGTCCCAGCGGTTTCCGTAGAGGTCCTGGAAGACGACGACCGAGCCGTAGGGCTCGTGGCGCGGCTCCTCCAGGAAGGTGACGCCCGCGGCACGCATGCGCGTGAGGTCGCGGGTGAAGTCGTCGGTGTGCAGGAAGAAGCCCACACGTCCGCCGGTCTGGTCGCCGACCCGGTCGCGTTGCGCCTCGTCCTTGGCGCGGGCCAGCAGGAGCCCGGCACCGGCGCCTCCCGTCCCCGGCTCGACGACGACCCAGCGCCCGCCGTCGGGCCGCGGCTCGTCCTCGACGAGCCGGAAGCCGAGGGCTTCGGTGTAGTGGCGGATCGCCTCGTCGTAGTCGTCGACGACGAGGGTGACCAGGGCGAGTCGTCTCATCGCGGTCGGGTCCTCTCCGGTCGTGGGGGTCACGTGGGGTTATACGTAACACGCAGGGTACGTCATCGCAGGGGGAGCCCGGATCGGGGTGTGCGGGGCGGGGCGCCCGAGGAGAGGGGGTGCGGGACCGGACGAGGCTCCCGGAGCAGGGGGCGGGGCGTCCGAGCAGGGGTGTGCGGGGCGGGATCCGGCCGTGCCGCGCCGCGGCCGCACCGCGCGGCGATCACCCGCGTGGCAGGGTGGAGCACGGGGGCCGGAAGCCGCGCACGGCCCGCCCGGTGACACGCCGCCCCGGTCAGGGAGCGGCCACCCCCGCCGCGCCGTACAGGAGTTGATCCCGTGTCCGAGCCGAAGCCGACCGGGGCCCCGGCCCACCAGAACGTGACGTTCCCCAGCGCGGGGGCCACCGCGCACGGTTACCTCGCCCTGCCGCCGTCCGGACGGGGGCCGGGTGTCGTCGTCATCCAGGAGTGGTGGGGGCTGACCGACCACATCGCCGACGTCTGCGACCGGCTGGCCCGGGAGGGGTTCGTCGCGCTCGCCCCCGATCTGTTCGGCGGCAATGTCGCCCACGACAGCGGGGAGGCGCTGCGGATGATGCGGGAGCTGCCCGTGGCGCGCGCCGTGGAACTGCTCTCCGGGGCGGTCGACCATCTGCTCGCCCTGCCCGAGGTCACCTCGGACACGGTCGGTTCGGTCGGCTTCTGCATGGGCGGCGGCTTCGTCCTGTACCAGGCGGCCGCCGACCCCCGCGTCGGCGCGGCGGTACCCTTCTACGGGGTCATCCAGGGCGAGTCGCCCGACTTCTCCGGCCTCAGGGCGCAGATCCTCGGCCACTACGGCGAACAGGACGAGACGGTCCCGCCCGAGAGCCTGGAGGAGCTGGCCGGGACGATCCGGAGCCAGTCCGGCATCACTCCGGACTTCCGTCTCCACCCGGCCGGCCACGCCTTTCTTCAACGACGGCCGCCCCGAGGCGTACGAGCCCGGCTCGGCGGCACGCGCCTGGCGGGACACGGTCGCCTTCCTGCACGACCGGCTGGGCTGAGCGCGCGCCGCCGAGCGGGCGGATCACGGATACGTGTAGGTGTTCAGCCGGTTCACCGCGGCCTGCGGGTCGCCCAGGTCGTAGCGGTCCACGGCCAGGAAGTTGGGCTTCTTGCGGGCCGCCGGGCGGCAGAACCGCTCGGCCCGGTCGGCGAGTTTGGTGTTGTCGCCCGCCGCCGTGGAGGAGATCGGCACGTCCCGGAAGTGGTTCATCACGAACAGCGGGCGGAAACGGGGTTCGGTGCGGGTCAGCGGGAGCGTGGTGCCGGCGTCGTACCAGCGGCTGTAGCAGGACCAGTCCGAGGTGCCGATGCCGGGGCCCATGGACCAGTAGTTCTCCACGGTCCACTCGCGCTGGTACATCACGCCGAAGCTGTCGCGGGTGAGCCCGGCGGCCTCGTCGGCGGACCGGCTGTGGTCGGTGAGGAGGAGCAGCCGGTCGTTGTCGGCCAGCAGCCGCGCCACCGTCGGCCAGCCGTTCTCCCGCACGCCCGCCCTGTCGGGGCGGTAGAGGACGTCGGAGAGGCCGTCCACGCGGGCGAGTTCGTCGCGCAGGACGCCCGGGTCGACGTAGTCCTCCAGGAACACGGTGACGATCTGGTCGGGGTGCTGGTCCAGGAAGTCGACCATCCGCTGGAGGTCGACCCACAGCGCGACGGGTCTGCTGACGAGGGTGCAGCTGTTGTGGCAGAGGATCGCGCCGTCCGGGGTCTGGTGGATGTCCAGCATGAAACCCCGTACGCCGTCGGCGAGCTGCCGCTGGATCCCGCGCGTCTGGTTCGGCACCAGGTTCACGAAGGGCGGGGCGAAGCCTCCGTCGACGCCGTTGGCGTAGGCGTTGTGGGCGGTGAGGAACGTGACCTGGTCGAGGGTGCGCCGGTCCTCGGGCGGCATGGGCGAGGTCGCCGGGTCCACCGGGGTGAGGTACCAGTCGGCGAGATCCGTGGCCGGGCCGACGACCAGCTGGGCGGGGTAGTTCGCGCCGGGGGGCTTCTCGCCCACCGTCAGGCGGCGGTCGGTGCCGGGTACCTCCAGGGTGTACCGGTCGGCACCGGCCGGGGCGATCTCCCAGGCCGCGTCGGCGCCCGCGCACGGCACGGTCCGGGCCTGGTCGCCCGCGCGGCCGAGGCAGGCGCCCGCCGTGTCGGCGCTCTCCAGGACGTACGAGGATCCGCTCGCGCGCAGCGTCCAGCGCTGGTGGTCCTCGTCGCCCTTCGGACGGTGCTGGAGGACCGCTCCCTGGCTGTCGGCGGCGTTGAGTCCGGTGACGGCGCTCTGCACGTAGTAGGCGCCCGCGCCGGGGACGTCGGCGGAGCGGGCCGGCGCGGGGGCGGGGGCGGCGAGGACGGCGGCCAGCGCCGCGGTGCAGGCGGCGCCGGCGAGCAGGGAACGTGGGGGTGGCATCACTGGGTCGTGTTCCTTCCGTGCCGGGGGACGAGCGGAGTGAACAGGCGGACCCAGGATGCCCCACCATGGCATGCTCCTGACAGGGTCATGCCGGTGCTCCGCCGGGGCGGGACCGGCGGCCGGCCGGTCAGCAGTACAGGTTGTTCCCCGCCGTGGTGCCCAGGATCTGGACGAACCGCTGGTAGGCGCTGACCCGGCTCTGCACCTGCGCGGGGTTCTTGCCGTCGCACTCCAGCGAGCCGTTGATGCTGCGGATCGTCTGGCCGAAGCCGGCGCCGTTGACCATCGCGTTGTGGCCGGTCATCGAGCCGGGCCCGGTCTGGGTGTTCCAATACCACAGGCCGGTCTTCCAGGCCACGGCCGAGTCGTTCTGCACCAGGTAGGGGTTGTTCAGCAGGTCGATGCCGAGGGCGTCGCCGGCCGCCTTGTAGTTGAAGTTCCAGCTGAGCTGGATCGGGCCGCGGCCGTAGTACGCCGACTGACCGGCCGGGCAGCCGTAGGGCTGGCTCCAGTCGCAGTAGTGGGGGTAGTTGGCCGTGTTCTGCTCGACCACGTACACCAGCCCGCCGGTCTCGTGGCTGACGTTGGCGAGGAAGGCGGCGGCCTCCTGCCTGCGCACCGTGTCGCTGCCGGTGCCGGCGAACGCCGGATAGGCGGCGAGCGCGGCCTTCAGCCCGCTGTACGTGTAGAACGAACTGCGGTTCGGGAACATCTGGTTGAACTGCGTCTCGCTCACCACGAAGCCCTGGGACGGCGTGGTGGAGCCGCCGTCGCAGGCGTACGGCTCCCAGAACCAGGTGCTGACGACCGGGTCGTAGCCCGGGTTGTCGTGCTCGGCGCGATAGGCCTTGCCGTCGGTGTAGCGGACGATGTCGCCGGTGACGTAGTTCCTGCCGGCCTGCCAGTTCGGGTAGCTCGAACAGGTGGCGGCGGAGGCACTGGTGGCCGGCGCGAGCACCGGCGCGGCGCTCGCGACGACGACGGCGGCCAGGACGGCGGAGAGGCGACGCCTCGACATGGGACCAACTCCTTCGCGGAGCACGGCCGCGGCCCGGTCAGGGCAGGACGAAGCAGAGCCTTGTGCGCACGTGCCGGGTCGACCGGCCACGACGTGGGGGGCGGCCGTGGAGGGGGGTGTGGGCACACACTCAACCGCTTTGGTCTGTACCAGTCAAGGGTGTAGACCAGTCAACTCCGCCCGGGAGGCGGCGAGTCACCGCCCCGTACCGGCCGCCGCGTGTCCACCGCGGTCTCAGTCCTCGTCGCCGGAGGGGACCACGACGAGGAAAGCGTCCGTGGTCAGGTCCATCACCACCGTCGCGGGCTGGCCCTCGGCGCGGCGCCGGGCCGCGTACTCCTCGGCCAGCCACGAACCGCGCGGGCCTCCCGCGGGGAACCGCTCCAACACCTTCGCGCCCATACGGCAGGCACCTCCACCCTCGACCGCCGACCCGGCCCGTCCGGCTCACGTGACCGTGCGTTACGGATGCCCGCGACAGCCGTGGACATGTCCCCCGGCTCGGACGCGACGCCGCGCGTGGGCCCCGTACCGACTCCGCGTCGGCCGCGCTTCGTGCCCGAGCCGGCCGCGCCTCCGTCCCCCGCCCGGCCGCGCGCCGGTTCCCGAGCCGGTCCCGCGCCGGCCCCGCGTTGCGCCGAACGAGGCCGCGCCCCGTCGCACGGGTCCGCGGCGGGGAAGGGGTGAGGGAGACGAGCGACAGCGACGCCGAGATCCGGAGGAATTCATGAGCGCCGACGCGGACGGCCCCCTCGACTGCCTGGTGACGGGGGCCACGGGCTACCTCGGCGGACGGCTGGTGCCCGAACTGCTGGCCGCGGGGCACCGGGTGCGCTGTCTCGCCCGCTCCCCCGGCAAGCTCCGCGACCATCCCTGGGCGGGAGACGTGGACGTGATGCGCGGGGACGTCACCGACGCCGTCTCCGTCGCCGAGGCGATGCGCGGCATCGACGTCGCGTACTACCTGGTGCACGCGCTGGGCACGGGGCGCGGCTTCGAGCGGACCGACCGCGAGGCGGCCCGGATCTTCGGGGAGCGGGCCCGCGCGGCCGGTGTCCGGCGAATCGTCTATCTCGGCGGTCTCACCCCCGCGGGCGTCCCCGAGCGGAAACTGTCACCGCATCTCAGGTCCCGCGCCGAGGTGGGCCGCGTCCTGCTGGACTCGGGCGTGCCGACCACCGTGCTGCGCGCCGCCGTCATCATCGGCTCCGGCTCCGCGTCCTTCGAGATGCTCCGGTACCTGACGGAACGGCTGCCGGTCATGGTCACCCCGAGCTGGGTGCGCACCCGCATCCAGCCCATCGGCGTACGGGACGTGCTGCGCGCTCTCGTCGCGAGCGCGCGCATGCCCGCCGACGTCAGCCGCACGTTCGACCTCGGCGGTCCCGACGTCCTCACGTACCTGGACATGATGCGGCGCTACGCGGCCGTGGCCGGGCTGCCGCGCAGGCTGATCCTGCCGGTGCCGGTACTCACCCCCCGGCTGTCCAGTCACTGGGTCGGCCTGGTCACACCGGTCCCGGCGTCCATCGCGCGCCCGCTCACCGAGTCGCTGCGCCACGAGGTCGTGTGCCGCGAGCACGACATCGCCCGCTACGTGCCCGACCTCCCCGGGCGGCCGATCGGCTTCGACGAGGCGGTGTCGCTGGCGCTGCGGCGGGTCCGGGACGCGCGGGTCGCCACCCGGTGGTCGTCCGCCTCGGTGCCCGGCGCCCCCAGCGACCCGCTGCCCACCGACCCCGACTGGGCGGGCGGAAGCCTCTACACCGACCACCGTGAACGCGCCGTGGACGCACCGCCCGAGACACTGTGGCGCGTGATCGAGGGCATCGGCGGCGAGCACGGCTGGTACTCCTTCCCCCTGGCCTGGGCGGCACGCGGCGCTCTGGACCGGCTGGTGGGCGGCGTCGGGCTGCGCCGCGGCCGCCGCGACGCGTCGCGGCTGCGGGCCGGGGACTCGCTCGACTTCTGGCGCGTCGAGGAGATCGAGCCGGGCCGGCTGCTGCGGCTGCGCGCCGAGATGCGGCTGCCGGGACTCGCCTGGCTGGAGATGCGGGCCGACGTGGGGGACGACGGCGTGACCCGCTACCGGCAGCGGGCCCTGTTCCATCCGCACGGACTGCTCGGACACGCGTACTGGTGGAGCGTCTCGCCGTTCCACGCCGTGGTCTTCGGCGGCATGGCCCGCAACATCGCGCGGACCGCCGCCGGTGACGCCCGCCGCACGGGCGTCACCTCATGACCGCCCGCCCCGGCCCGCGCGGGCCAGCGCCTCACCGGCCCAGGTCCCGCAGGATCTCCCGGGCCGCCCTGGCACCCGAGGCCAGCGCCCCCTGGACGGAGCCGGTGGCCCGGTGGTCCCCGCACACGTAGCGTCCCGGGCCGGTCCGGGCCGGGCGGCTGAGGGGAAGCGGCGGCGGCATCGCCGGCAGCGCGTCCGGCACCGTACGGACCGCCAGCCGGTCCCAGCCGGTGGTGTCCGTCCCGTACACCTCGGCCAGCGCCTCCCGCAGCGCGGTCTCCCGGCCCTCGGTGTCCCCGCCGAGCACCGACGTGGCGACCAGGCAGGCGCCCTCCGGCGCGTACTGCGGGACGACCTCGCTGAGCACGCAGGTGTTGAGGAAGCGGTGGCGGACGTCGGTGAGCAGCGTGGGCTCGTCGAGCGGTGCGCGGGGCGCCGCGTGGTAGTACGTCGTGACGACACGGTAGGCGGGCAGGCGCAGCCCGGGCAGCAGCGCGGCGGCCGGGCCCGGCCCGGTGGCCACCACGACGACGGGGGCCTCGAGTTCGCGGCCGGTGGCCAGTTCCACCCCGTCGTCGGTGAGCCGTTCGACGGGCGTCTCCAGGGCGAGGACCCCGGTGGGCAGCGCGCTCGCGAGCTGCCGGGAAACCGCGCCGATGCCGTCGGTCGGCAGGCACAGGGTGCCGCGCAGCATGCTGCGCCAGACGAGGTGGAAGAAGCGGCTCGAGGTCTCCAGCCCGTCCTCCAGGAAGACGCCGGACAGGAAGGGGCGGAAGAAGCGGTCGACGAACTCCTCGGAGAAGCCCGCCGCCGCGAGCGCGGTGCGCGTGGTTCTCTCCTCCCCGCGTTTCAGCGTTCCCACGGGCGCCAGCATGTAGCGGGCCGACAGGGCGCCGAGGGCGAGCAGGTCGCGGGGTCCGGCGAGCCGTCCGGGCAGCAGGTCGGCGCTCTCGCGCGGGCGCCGGGTCGGGTCCACGAAGCGGCGCCGGCCCTGCTCGGTGTGGACCAGGACTCCCGGGGTGAAGGGCCGAAGCCGCAGGTCGCGCAGGGACAGCCGCTGCCGGGACTGGGGATATGACGTGTTGAAGACCTGGAAGCCGCGATCGATGACGAAACCGTTGTGGCGGTCGGAGCGCATCCGTCCGCCCACCCCGTCCGACGCCTCCAGCACCCGGACGGCGAGCCCGGCGGCGAGCAGGTCGCGGGCGCAGGCGAGGCCCGCGAGCCCCGCCCCGGCCACCAGTACGTCGGGGGCGCCACCGGTCGCGGTCATGGGTACCACCCTTCTCGTACGGCCTGTGCGGCCGGGGGCCCGGCTCGCCGCCCTCGCGTCGTCCTGCCCCGGTTCCACGGACCGGCCGGGGTGAAACCACGCCGCCCGGTGAACGCCGGCGTCTGCGTCGTCGGCACCGTTCCCACGCCGAAGAGGTGACGCCGACGTCTACACATAAAGAGGAAATAAGAGCAGAATGTGCGGTACGCGGCGCTTCACCGCATACCGCACGCACGGCACGACGCGCGGTCAGGCCTGCGAGACCGAAGGAGACGAGTCATGGCCGACGTCTCACACACCAGAGGTGACATCACCAGCCACCCCGACGTTTCGGAGATGCGGGCCAGGTACGCCCGCATGGCCGAGGGCCGCGACGTGGCGCTCGTGGACGGACCGGTGTTCCTGCTCGGTCTGTACTGCGCCGTGTCGCCGTGGATTCTGCACTACACCACCAGCCAGCCCGCGCTCGTGACGCACAACCTGATCATGGGCATCGCGATCGGCCTGCTGGCCCTCGGGTTCACCATCACACCGGAGAGGATGTACGGCATGAGCTGGGCCATCTGCGCGATGGGCGCGTGGATGATCATCTCACCGTGGATCGTCGGCGACAGCCCGGACGCCGGAGTCGTCGTGAACAACATCGTCATCGGCGTCCTGGCCGTGCTGCTCGGAGCGGTGTGCGCGGTCACGGCGATGCGGAGCGCGTCCCGGACGTAGCGTCGCGGCTCGCTCGACGTGCCGGCCCGCCCAGCGGGCCGGCACCCGTGTTTCGGTCCGCCCAGGACTGCCCCCGCCGACCCGGGGCACCGAATAGCTGCGGGGACACACGACAGGAGGGGTGGACATGGAGATCTCGGGCATCATCAGCGCCATAGTGATCGGCATCGTCATCGGTGTACTGGGCAGGCTCGTCCTCCCCGGCCGCCAGCGGATCGGCGTTCTGTGGACGATTCTTGTGGGCATCGTGGCCGCCTTCATCGGCTCGTGGATCGCGGCCGGGCTGGACGTCGCCGACACCGACGGCGTCGACTGGGTCGAGTGGCTGATCCAGATCGCCCTGGCCGCGGTGGGCGTGGCCGCGCTGGACAGGTCGCGGGCGCGGCGCTGACGGCACGGGTCGCGGCGCGACCCGGCGGCACGCCGGCCGGAACGTTCACACGGTGAACGCTCCGGCCGGCCGCCGTGCGTGCCGCGTCACCGCCGCGACGAGCACCGAAATAGCGTTGCGTGGCGGACTTCCCCCCGGCTACGGTCTGCGGGCTTCGCCCCCGGCCCCCGGCGGCGATCGGACCCGGCGCCCGCACACCGGCGCCGGACGGACCCGCACCCGTGACTCGGAGACACCTTGCCCCTGCGCATCACCGCACTGACCGACCCCGACGTCACTGCGTCGAGCCGCAGACTGGCGTGGCTGGCCACCGGAACCGACGGGGTGCCCCTCGGTTCCGCCTTCCTGCGTCTGTTCACGCGGGAGGGCCAGCGGCACCTCGCCGAGCTGGAGGTCGCGGTGCACCCGGGTGAGCGGCGGCGGGGCGTCGGCACGCGGCTGCTGGACGCCGCCGTCGCCATGGCGCGCGACGAGGGCCGGCGGTCGGTCGTCGCACAGGCCGGGAAGGGCTCCCCCGCCGACCTGTTCCTGTCCGCGCGCGGCTTCCGGCAGGTGCTGGCCCTGACGTACGCGCGGCTGCCGCTCGCCGAGGTGGACCTCGACCGGATCGACGCGATCGCGCAGCAGCCCCGTCCCGGTTACGAGCTGACGCAGTGGTACGGCACCGTGCCACCCGCCCTGGCGCGGAGTTTCGCCGCGTCACGGCGGGCCATGGACGACATGCCGATGGAGGAGACCGACTACGGCACCGTCGTCTGGGACGTCGAGCGGGTCGTGTCGGCGGCCGAAGCCGTCGCGAGGCGCGGGGAGTCGCTGCACACCGTCGCCGCCGTGGACGTCTCCGACGGCTCGATCGCCGGATTCACGGAACTCGTGGTACCGGGCGACGGCCGGGGCGACGGACAGCACTACGGCACGGGCGTCCTGCCCGGACACCGCGGCCGCGGACTGGGCCTGTGGATGAAGGCCGAGGCCATCCGCCGCGTGCGGCAGCGCCACCCGGAGCTGTCCGGACTGCTCACCGACACCGCCGACAGCAACGCGCCGATGCGCCGCGTCAACGACACCCTCGGCTACGTACCCACGCACAGCGCGGTCGAGTACCAGCTCGCCCTCTGACACGGGGCTGCGGTCGCGCGGCATCCGGTGCTACCGCGTCCCTGCGCCGTCCGGCGTGTACACGTACGGCGTGGTCGTCGTCAGGGGCGTGAAGCCGAGGCGGGCGAGGATCGGCCGGCTCAGCGGGCCCGCGTCGACCTGGACGTAGCGGTAGCCGCGTTCGGCGGCGACGCGGGCGCGGTGGGCGACGAGCGCGCGGTAGACACCCCGGCCGCGCCACTCCCCGACCGTGCCGCCGCCCCACAGGCCCGCGAACCGTGTGCCGGGCAGGAGCTCCAGCCGGGCCGCGCCCACCGGTTCACCGCCCGCGAGGGCGAGGACGGCGACGACCGTGTCGCGGTCCCCGGCGAGCTGGTCGAGGAGCTGCCGGCGCAGCCGTGAGGCGTCCGCGCCGAAGGCCCTCTCGTGGACGTCCGCCACGAGGGCGGCACCGGCGGCGTCGGTGACGGGCAGGACGCGTACGCCTTCGGGCGGCGCCGCGTCGAGGGCCAGGTCCGCCACCTCGGCGACCATGAGCGTCTCCTCGGGCCCGGCGTCGAAACCGGCGCCGCTCAGCCGTTGCCCGAGGTTCGCCGGCCGGTCGTGGCCGTACAGCTTCCACTCGAAGGCGCGCCCGAGCCCGGTGAAGTGGCCGATCTGCCCGGCGATCGCCTCGTCCGCGCCCGCCTCGTCGAGAGCGGACCAGAGCACGCCGTTCCAGCCGTGCTCCGCACCGGTGTGACGCACCACCGCTCCGACACGCTCCACCCGGGCGCCCGGCCCCTCGGGCGGCGCGCCCTCGCGCATGTCCCGGTCGAACATGTCCCGTACCGCCGCGTGATCCATGGACGCCACCTCACCACCCCCGCGCGCGTACGGCAACGGAGTCGGGCCCGGTGCGACGCCGCCGGGAGGTGTGGGACGGGCGGGGCGGGGCAGGCGCCCCGGGTCCGGACCCATCGACCTCGCCCGGGGATCACGTGGTGCAGCACGACGAAAGGCTCGCGCCGGTACCGGCCGACGGCACGCCCACCGCGTCGTCGCCACCCGGCACCGCGGTGCCGCCCGCGCCCCGGGCCGCACGCCGGGACCCGTACTTCGACAACGCGAAGTACCTCACCATCGTCCTGGTGGTCTGCGGTCACGCGTGGGAGCCGCTGACGTACGGCAGCCGGGCCGTTACGGCCGTGTATCTGACGGTGTACGCCTTCCACATGCCGGCGTTCGCGCTGATCTCCGGATACTTCTCCCGCGGGTTCGACATGGCGCCGGGACGACTGCGCAGGCTGGTCACCGGTGTCGTAGCGCCGTACCTCGTCTTCGAGACCGCCTACACGCTCTTCTACCGCTGGGCCCAGGACGATCCGGGGTATCCGCTGAGCCTGCTGGACCCCTGGTACGTGATGTGGTTCCTGGTCGCGCTCTTCGTCTGGCGTATGACCGCCCCGGTGTGGGCGGCCCTGCGGCATCCGCTGCCGCTCGCGCTGGGCCTCGCGGTGCTGGCCTCGGTCTCACCGGAGCTCGGCGGGGACCTCGCCCTGCAACGGGTGCTCGGCTTCCTGCCGTGCTTCGTGCTCGGTCTGACCCTGCGCCCCGAGCACTTCGAGCGGCTCCGCGCCCGGCGGGTGCGGCTGGCGGCGCTGCCGGTGGCCGGCTGCGCGCTCGTGACCGCGTACGCGGTGGCGCCCCGGTTCGACGCGGGCTGGCTCTACCACCGGGGCAGTGTGACGGGCCAGGGCGCGCCGCGCTGGGCGGGCCTGCTGACCACCCCCGCGCTGTTCGTGCTCGCCCTGCTGCTGACCGCCTGTTTCCTCGCCTGGGTGCCGGGGCGGAGTCGCTGGTTCACCCCGCTCGGCGCGGGCACCATGTACGGCTATCTGCTGCACGGCTTCCTGATCAAGTCGTCGCGCTTCTGGGACTGGTACGACCGCCCCTGGCTGCACACCCCGCTCGGTGAACTCGCCGTCACCGCCGCCGCGGTCGCTGTCATGACGCTGCTGTGCACGCCCCCGGTCCGGTCCGCCTTCCGGTACGTGGTGGAGCCGCGGATGGACTGGGCCTTCCGGCCGCGCGACGGTGCCCCGGCACGGGCCGCCGGAGCCGGCGGGGGCTGAGATGCCCCCGACCGGAGCGGATGGAGCGGGACGCGGCGGGGCGTGGCCGGTGCCGCTAGCCGAGTTCGAGCGTCGTGATGCCGTAGACGCGCTCCTGGGCGAAGGCGCGCACCGGGCCCGTGTACATGCGGGCCGTCTCGAAGGACGGCGTGAGGCCGAGGCCCTCGACGAGCGCGACGGCCTCCTTGTTCGTCCCGGGCACGTCCACGGCGACGGCCTCTCCCGGCGCTCCGGCGGCCAGCGCGGTGAGCAGCGCGCGGGCGTCGTCGGCGGTGTCGGCGAACAGCGGGCCGACGCGGGGCGCTTCCCTGCCGGGGCGGACGACGCCGTAGCCGGTGACACGTCCCCGCGTGACGCGGACCAGTGCCCGGTGTCCCGGCGTCGTCAGCCAGCTCTCCAGGAACCGGGGGCGGTCGGCCGGGCAGCACGCGCTGTCGTACGCCGTGACGGCCGGCAGGTCGGCCGCCGTGACCGGCCGGACACCGGGGGCGGGCTCCCGCAGCGCGGCCTCGGGCACGACACCGCTGAACCGCGCGCTGCGGTGGGCGAGTTCGAAGCCGGACCTGCGGTAGTTGTCCTGCTGCGCCGGGACGCCGTCGAGGCCGACCGTGCGGCTTCCGGCGTGCGCCAGGGCGGTCTTCCAGGTGGCGAACCCGTATCCGCGCCCGCGCAGGTCGGGCCGTACGAGGTAGCAGCCCAGGAAGGCGTAGTCGTCGCCGTAGTTGACGACGGAGATCGCGGAGACCGGCTCGCCGCCGATCCTGCCGAGGAAGAAGCCCTCGGGGTCCTGGGCGAAGAAACTCGGGCCGTCCGACGTGCCCGGGTTCCAGCCCTCGTCCGCCGCCCAGCCGCGGATCACCGGCCAGTCGCCGGGCGAGGCCTGGGTGACGACGAGTTCGTCGGGACCCGGAGAGGTCATCGGTGCGCTCCGTTCGTAGGGGTCGCGTGGTGCGGTGATCGGCCGCACGGGGCATCCTTCCGGATCGGCGCGGCCGACGCCATGGCGCCCCGGCGCGCGCAGCGGGGCGCCGAAGGGGCGCAGGGTAGGCCACGCGGCGCCGGTCCGCCCGCCCGGAGGCAGGGGTGCGACGGCCCGCCTATGGTGATCCGGGGCGCTCGTGGCCGACGGCCGCGGCGCCCGCCCGTTCGCAGCCGGACGTCCCTGGAGGCATCCATGCTGACCGTGCACCAACGCTGTGCGTGCGCCTCGGTCGCGGCGCTGACCCTGTTCGGGGCCGGTCTTCCGCCGGCCGCGGCGGCCGGCGGGGACCCGGACCTGTCCCGGTTCTACCACCAGCGGATCACCTGGTCGGCGTGCGAGGGCGAGGGGATGCCCGAGGACATGCGGTGCGGGAAGGTGACCGTACCGCTGGACTACGAGCGGCCCGCGGACGGCACGATGGACGTGGCGCTGGCCCGCTTCCGCGCCACCGGCGGATCGCGGGGTTCCGTGTTCCTGAACTTCGGCGGCCCCGGCGGCTCGGGCATCGACCAGCTCGCCCTCGGCGGCAAGGACTTCATGGGGCTGACCGACGGGTACGACGTGGTGACCTTCGACCCCCGCGGCGTCGGCCGGTCCTCTCCGGTCAGCTGCGGCGAGACCCCCGGGCAGGCCCCGGACACCTCGGCCACGGGCCCCGGTGACGACGACCCCCGGGCCGTGCTCGGCGCACTGAAGAAGACGGCCGCCGACTGCGCCAAGCACTCCGGACCGGTCCTGGAGCACATAGGCACGGTGAACGCCGCGCGGGACATGGACGTGATGCGGCAGGCACTCGGCGACAAGAAGCTCAACTACCTCGGCTTCTCCTACGGGACGCGGCTGGGCGCGGTGTACGCGGCCCAGTTCCCCCGCAAGGTGGGCCGGATGGCACTCGACGGCGTGGACACGCTCACCGAGCCGCTGTCCGAGCAGGGCCTGGTGGCCGCCGAGGGGCAGCAGACGGCCCTGGAGAGCTTCCTCGGCTGGTGCACCGAGAACATCGCCTGCCCGTTCGGCCAGGACGCGCGCACGGCGAGGGCGCGGGTCGTCCAGCTCGCCGACTCGCTGGAGAGGGATCCCGTTCCCACCGATTTCGGCGGGCAGTTCACCGACCAGGACCTCGCGGGCGCCATCGGGCAGGCGCTGTACAGCCGGCAGATGTGGCCCGTGCTGGAGCAGGCGCTCGGCTCGCTGATCCAGGACGGCGACACCCGCGGGCTCGAACAGCTCTCGTACGGCACCGCGTTCCCGGCCACCCGGCGCCCCCTCGGCCCCGGTACCGGCGGGACGGGGGGCACGGACGGAGGGCTCGTCGACGCGGAGGACGTCCCGATGGACAACCTGCCGGCCGCCCTCATGGCCATCAACTGCGCCGACGACCCCGACCGGCTCACCGAGACCGGGGCCACCGACGAGATCGGCAGACTGCGGGCCGCGTACGAGGAGGCGTCACCCGTCTTCGGCGAGTACCGGCTCACCCAGGTCCTGATGTGCTACGGACGGCCGGCGGGCACCGACTACATCCGGGAGAAGGTGCACGACGTCGACACCGCGAAGATGCTGCTCGTCGGCACCCGCGGCGACCCCGCCACTCCCTACCGCTGGACCCTGGAGACCGCCGACCGGCTCGGCCCCTCCGCCGTCGTCCTGGACAACAGGAGCGAGGGCCACACCGGTTACGCCTCCTCCGCGTGCGTCCACAAGAAGGTCGACGACTTCCTCCTGTACGGATCCCTTCCGCACGACGGCAGTTCGTGCGGACCGGAGGACGGGGACCACTAGAGTCACCCGTTCGGAGCGGGCCGGGCTCGCGGGACGGGGGCAACCTGCGGGCCTGCTCGGCGGTCATACCGGGCAGGCGACGCCTCCCGCGCGCCACACCCGTAGGCCACCCATCAGGGGGAACCGAATCATGCGCACCCGCACCGTCCTCGCCGTCCCGACCGCCGTCGCCGCCCTCGCCCTCACGACGCCCCAGAGCTGGGCCGCCCCGTCGGCCGCCGTCTGCCCCGAGAAGGCCGTCGTCGTGTCGGCGGCGGCGACGGCCGACCCCACGGTGATCCACCTCGGCGTCACCAACCGCAGCGCGCGCCACTGCGCCGTCGACCGCTTCCCGACAGTGGTCTTCGGGGACCTCGACGGCCCGGCCGTGCCGGTGCCCCCGGCCGAGAGCGCGTCGTACCGCCTCGGCCCCGGGAGAACGGCGTACGCCGCCCTGCGGACGGTCGTCGACCCGGCGGACCCGCGGGTACGGCGGGTCGGCACGGTCGGCGTGGCGGCCGCGCCCTCCCACCACGGGCGCACCTTCACCGCGCGGGAGATCGGCGCGGGTGACGCCGTCCTCGTGTGGGAGCCGGTCACGACCTGGTGGCAGCCGTCCGCGGCGGCCGCGGACGAGGCGCTGGCGGACGCGGCCGGGTAGGCGTCCGTTGCCCCGAATGCCGTACATCCGATTCAGACCTATCGTGCTGATATGGACCAAGCCCTGAGCCCTGCGGCTCTCACCGAACTGCGCCGTCCGCGGCCCTACCCGGCGGTGTCCGTGCTGACGCCGACCCACCGCCGGGAGCCCGAGAACAGTCAGGACGCGGTGCGGCTGCGCAATGTCGTCGCCGAGGCGAAGAAGCAGCTCGAAGCCGATCCCGCGGTCACCCGCGACCGGCGCTCCGACCTCGTCCGGCAGCTCGACCAGGCGGTGGCCGAGGTGGACCTCGCACACGCCGAGGAGGGGCTGCTGATCTTCGCGGCGCCGGGCGAGCACCAGGTCTGGTCGCTCGCCCGGACGGTGCCCGAGCGAGTCGTGCTCTCGGACACCTTCCTCACCCGCAACCTCGTCGCCGCGCACGCCTCCGAGCGGGCGTTCTGGGTGCTGTCGGTCTCGGCGGACCGGATCTCGCTGTGGAACGGCGGCAACGAACGCGTCGTCGAGGAGCACAGCGGCGGGTTCCCGATGACCCGGAGCCTCGAGGACCCCGACGTCGAGCGCAACGAGCGCGTCGGGGACGTGCCCAGCACCTTCCGTGACGAACGGACACGGCAGTTCCTGCGGGAGGCCGACGTCGCCCTCGCGGCTCTCCTGCGCGAGCGGCACCGGCCGTTGTACGTCACCGGCGACCCGGCCGCGCTCGCCCTTCTCGACGAGGTCGGCACGGTCGGCCGGAGCGCCACCCACGTCACGCACGGCGGCCTCGCGCACGCGGGACCCGAGGCCGTGTGGCAGGCGGTGCGTCCGCTGGTCGCGGCAGAGGAGCGCAAGGAGGCGGACGCGGTGGCCCGGGACCTGGACGCGGCCCGCGGGCGCAAGGAGTTCGCGGCGGGGGTCGACGAGGTGTGGCAGAACGCCACCGAGGGCCGGATCCGGCTGCTGGCCGTGGAGGAGAACTACCGCGTGACGGTGCGCGACGACGGAGGCGACCATCTGGTCCCGGCCGAGGGCGGTGACCTGGACGCGCGTGAGGACGTCGTGGACGAGATCATCGAGCGCTGCCTGGACACCGGGGCCCAGGTCCGCTTCGTCCCCGACGGCTCGCTCACCGACGCCCAGGGCATCGCGGGAGCGCTGCGCTTCTGACCCCGCGATCCGGCTCCCCCTGCCGGCTCCGCGCCGCCGGCCCGGCGCGGAGCCGGCTCTTGACGGGCGTGAAAGGCTGATCACCGTACGGACCTGCGCCGACCGCGCACCGCGGGCCGTGCGCGCGGCCCCTTCCGCACGCGCGGCCCGGGCAGCCGGACAGCCGGGCCGCACGGGTGAATCAGTCGGGCGAACGGAGTGCGAGAGCATGGGCGGTCAGTTGGGCGTGGCGGTTCTCGGCGCGGGGCACATGGGTGCCGACCACATACGCCGGCTCGACCGCGTGGTGAGCGGCGCGCGGGTCGTCGCGGTGGCCGACCCCGACCGGGGCCGCGCCGAGGCGGCGACGGCGGGCATCGACGGCGTGTCGCTGCACGCCGACGCCCTGGCCGCGCTCGACGCGCCGGGAGTCGAGGCGGTACTGATCGCGTCTCCGGGTCCCGCGCACGAGGAGGCGCTGCTGGGGGCCTTCGAGCGGGGCCTGCCGGTGCTCTGCGAGAAGCCGATGGTCCCGGACTCGGCGGGCGCGCTGCGGGTGGTGGAGGCCGAGGCCCGGCTGGGCCGACGGCTGGTGCAGGTCGGGTTCATGCGCCGTTACGACGCCGGGTACCGCCGGCTCAAGTCCCTTCTGGCGAGCGGGGCGCTGGGGCGTCCGCTGATGCTCCACTGCACGCACCGCAACGTCTCCTCGCCGCCCGGCTTCACCACGGCCATGCTGGTCGACAGCTCCGTCTCGCACGAGATCGACGCGGCCCGCTGGCTGCTGGACCAGGAACTCACCGCGGTGACGGTCCTGCGCCCACGCCCCTCCGGGAACGCTCCCGAGGGGCTGGCAGACCCCCAGCTGGTGCTCTTCGAGACCTCGGGGGGCGCGCTCGTCGACGTGGAGATCTTCGTCAACTCCGGGTTCGGCTACCAGGTGCGCTGCGAGGCGGTCGGCGAGTCCGGGAGCGCCCGGATCGGTGACGAGCACGGGATGGTCGTCACCACGGCCGCCGGAGCGGTCGAGGACGTGGCCCAGGACTACCTCGTACGGTTCGCGGACGCCTACGACCGCGAGGTGCGGGAGTGGGTGGAGCAGACGCGTCGCGGCCGGGTCTCGGGCCCGAGCGCCTGGGACGGCTACGCCTCCGCCCTTGTCGCCGAGACCGGCGTCCGGTCCCAGCGCACCGGGGCCCGCCACACAGTCGAACTCGCCCCGCGCCCGGCCCTGTACACCCAAGAAGCCTGAGGCGGCCGGCAGGAACCCCTGCGGGGCCCTCCGCCCGACGCGGGGATCTCGACCGGGTGGCCCGGCGGCGTCGGCCGGGTATCGGGAGGCGACGGTGCGTCCGGGCCGGTACTGCCGACGACCGCGGCGGCCCGCGCCCTCGGGGACGTACCGGCTCAGCGCCGGGCGGGTACCGGAGCAGCGGCGGGCGGTTCTCACGGAAGGTCAGCTCTTGGTGTCCGCCGCGCCCAGGTGCGAAGTACACGGTCCACGGCCGCGAGCCGCCCGGCCGGCCACCGGGCGCTCCGGCGGGGGATTTCTCCCCATTCGAACAACTGCCCGGCATAGGCTCACGCGTGCCCGAGCACGGGCCGTGCGGGCTCAAGTACCCTGACGTGCAAGGGAGTTGATCAAAGGCCCGACGAGTCGGGCGATGCGGAGCCGCTGCCTCCGGGAGGACGGCGGCATATGCCACAAGCACCACCGCATCGTGTGTTGCCAAATGCCTTACAGCGCTCCGCGGGCTGTGCCACAGTCGTAACGGTCCTTCCGTCAGCCTTGGTCGTACCGTCCCCGCCATCGGAGTACGTCATGCCGTCCCCCCTCTCCGCGGACCGCTCAGCCGCCCCGGCGCGGCGCGGCGCGGTCGACGCGCTCATCTCGCAGACGCGGCGGCTGCGCGGCGAGATGGACGCCGTCCGGCGGGAGGCACCCGTCGACGGCACGGAGCCCGAGGACAGGTGGCAGCGCGCGCTGTGCGATCTGGCGATGCATCAGCTCGACGATCTCGACACCCATCTGGAACAGCTGCGCGACGGCCCGCCCCCCGTACCCGCCGACCCGACGGCGTCGGTGTCCGGCGCCGGGGCCCTGCCCGCCGCGTCCCCGCACGGCGCGTTGCTCAGCCGTGTCGGCAGCGCCGAATGGAATCTGCTGACGGACGAGGCCAGCTGGTCCGGCGAGATGTACCGGATCCTCGGACGCGCCCCCACCGCTCCCCCGCTCACCCTCGACGAACTGCCCTCCCTGGTGGTCGACGAGGACCGGCCGATGCTGACCGCGATGGTGACCGACTGCCTGGTCGACGCGAAGCCCATCGACGGGGAGTTCCGCGTCCGGCGTTCCGACGGCGGAGTACGGACCGTGCACATGATGGGGGAACCGGTGCTCGCCCCCGACGGCAGCACCGCCTCGATGTGGGCCGTCCTGCGCGACGTCAGCGAACTGCGCGTCAGCCAGCGGACCGTGCGCGAGAGCCACGACTCACTGCGCCGTCGGCGCGACCGCGCCCGGGCCGCCGAGCTGCGGGCCGCCGCCGAACTGCGCGAGGCCCTGCTGCCACCGCCTCGCGGGCTCCAGCGGCCGGCGCGGCGGGAGCCGGGCGCCCTCGACCTCGCCGCCCACTGTCTGACGTCCTCCGCCGGATCACCCGTCGGAGGCGACTGGTACGACGTCCTCGAACTGCCCGACGGGCAGACGGTGCTCGGCGTCGGCGACCTCACGGGCCACGGGGTGGCCGTGGCCTCCGGCATGGCGACGCTGCTCGGCGCCCTGCGCGGCACGGCGACGGCCGGCATCGCACCGGGTCGGCTGCTCGGCACGCTGAACCGGCTGGTCGACGTCTCCGCGCGGCCCGCCCTGGGCAGCGCCCTGTGCGCCCGCTACCGGCCCGGCACCCGCACCCTCACCTGGGCGCAGGCCGGGCACCCCGCCCCGCTGCTGTTCCGCGACGGGACGGGGCGCCTGCTGAGCCCACCGCGAGGCGTGCTGCTCGGGGCGGCACCGGGCACCTCGTACGGGCAGGCCGACGAAGTCCTCGAACGGGGCGACCTCCTCGTTCTGCACACCGACGGACTGGTCTCCGGGCACGGCGGACCGGCAGCCGTCCGAAGGCTCCTCGGCCTGGCCCCGCGCCTGTGCGCGGCCCGCACGGCCCAGGACTGCCTGCGGACGGTCGTGGAGGAGTTCGGTGACGCCGAGCGTGCCGACGACGCCTGCGTGCTCGTCGCCCGGATCGGCTGACGCCGTCCCCGCCGCCCCTCCCGCTTCCGCTCCGCTCTCCTAGGCGCGGGCGCTCGCGCCGCCGCGCTGCTTGGAGACCTGCTTGGAGACCTGCTTGGGAAGGGCGAGCTGGATCTCCTCCCGCAACTCGCTGATCTTCGGGTAGCCCGAGTACTGGGCGGTGAGCCGGTACATCTCGCGCAGCCGGTCCCAGGTGCGGTGGGAGGAGTTCGCCCCCATCGACACGAGGGCCAGCCGCGCGTACCGGTCGGCCTGTTCGGGATCGTCGGCGATGAAACAGGCGGAGGCCAGCGACAGCCAGTCGAAGATCTGCGACCGCTGCCGCCCGTTCTCCCGCAGTCCCAGCGCGGCCTTGGCGTGCCGCTGGGCGGTGGCCGCCGCGTCCGGGTCGTGCTCCGCGAGGGTGCGGTAGGCCAGGGCCTGCATACCGTGCAGGTCCGCCTCGTCGAACATCTGCATCCAGCTCGGCGGCGGCACGTCCCCCTTGTCGGAGACGAACAGTTCCTCCGCCTCGCCGAGCGTGCGCCGCATGGCCTGCCCCTTGCCCATCGACGCCTGCGCCCAGGCCTCGATGGTGCGGAGCATGGCCCGGGTGCGCGGCAGCGTCTCGGAGCCCGATCCCGACGTGGCGAGCTTCATCAGGTCGAGGGCGTCGTCGGGCCGACCCAGGTGCACCATCTGGCGGGCGGCGCGTGAGAGCGCCTCCCCGGCGCGCGGCCGGTCGCCGCCCTCCCGCGCCGCGTGCGCGGCGATGACGAAGTACTTCTGGGCCGTGGGCTCCAGGCCGACGTCGTGCGACATCCAGCCCGCGAGGACGGCGAGATTGGCGGCGACGCCCCACAGGCGCCGCTGGAGATGGTCGGGGTGCCGGTAGGAGAGCATGCCTCCCACTTCGTTGAGCTGGCCCACCACAGCCTTGCGCTGCAGTCCGCCGCCGCGGGCCGCGTCCCAGGCCCGGAACACCTCGACCGAACGCTCCAGTTCCTCGATCTCCTGCGACCCGATGGGAGCGGCCTCGTAGCGGTCGAACCCGGCGGGCTCGGCGCGCAGCGGATCGTGGTGCCGTGGGGCGTCGGCCGTGAGGGCCGGATCGGTGTGCAGCCAGTCGTGCATGGCGGTGCTGAGTGCGGATCCCGTGGCGAGCGCGGCGCCCGCGCCCACCAAGCCGCGTCGGTTGAGCATGAGGTCCATTCCCGTGAATTCGGTGAGGACCGCAGCAGTCCGCTCGGGCGCCCAGGGCATGTGGTCGGGATGTTCAGCGCTTCCGCCGCCTTGCCGTCCACCCACGCGCCCGTGCCGGACCAGACCGAGGTCCTCGATGGTCACGACACGGCCGAGACGCTCGGTGAACAGTGCTGCCAGCACCCTCGGCACCGGATCGCGCGGGATCTCTCCCGTGTCGATCCACCGCCGCACCCGAGAGGTGTCGGTCGCCAGCTGGGGGTGGCC
The DNA here is from genome assembly GCF_042956125.1 of Streptomyces sp. NPDC008313. NCBI lineage: Bacteria > Bacillati > Actinomycetota > Actinomycetes > Kitasatosporales > Streptomycetaceae > Streptomyces > Streptomyces sp. NPDC008313. The sequence continues at coordinate 118,343 of NZ_JBIBFR010000010.1, read as the reverse complement.
CATGGCCGCCGCCTGCCGGTTGACCAGCCTCGCGAGTTCGCCCTTGGACCAGCCGGCCAGGCCGAACAGGTCCGCCAAGCGGGTGTTGGGTTGTCCGCTCACGTCAAGCCCCCAGGTTCTCGGCTGAGTTGACAGTAGCCCTCTGTCAGTTGCTGAGCGACTATTCGCCAGGGTTCGCCAGGCTGCGCCAGATGGTGTGCCAGTGGCCACCGGGTGTCAGGTAGGAATGCGCCACCCCGACCCGGTCGCGGGGACCACTCCCCAGGGTGATCCCCGTCGTCCGGGGCCGGGCAGCGCGGCAACTCGCAGGCACACGAAGGGATCTGTTCAGCCCATGTACACAGCATCGTCCTCCGTGTCCGCCCCGCCCCGGCCGCTCAGCCAGCCGCTCGGCTCCCCCCGTGCGGGGCAGGCGTCGGCCCTGGCGCGCGGCGGCCCCTATCTCGATCCCGCGCGCATGGCGGCCCCGGCGATGGATGCTGGCAGGACGCGGCGTGCGGCGGGACTCGGCACTCAACCGGTCAGCGGGAGAATCGACTTGTCCGGCCCCCAGGGCGCGCAGCTGCGCACGGCGATCACGGCGGTGCACCGCATCTGCCCGGAGTTCGCCCCGGTACAGGTGCTGCGCCGCACCGGGCGCTCGGTCCTCCTGATCGGCACCACGGGCCGCACCACCGCCGTGGCCAAGTGCTTATTGGAGCACTCAGCCCTCCGGGCCGAGCGGATGCGGCACGAAATAGCCGCCTACCGTTCCTTCGTGCGGCACCGGCCGCCGGTCCGGGCGCCCCGGCTGATCGCGGCGGACCCGGACAACTGCACCCTGGTCATCGAGCGGATGCCCGGCCGGGTGGCGGCGTTGCAGCGGCATCCGCTGGAGGCTCCGCCACGGGCCGACATCAGGGCCGCGCTGGGCGCCGTCTGCCGGCTCAACGCGTGGCGTCCGCCGGCCGGGACGTTCGGCGCCCCACTGGACTACGCGGAGCGGATCTCGCGCTTCCACGAGCTGGGGCTGCTCACGGACCGGGACATGGGCGACCTGCAGAAGCTGGTGCACGGCATCGCGCACTCGTCGGGGCGCCAGGGCATGGGCCAGTTCTGCCACGGTGACGCCCTGCTCTCGAACATCCTGCTGTCCCCAGCGGGCCCGGTCTTCGTCGACTGGGAGCACGCCGGCTGGTATCTGCCGGGGTACGACCTGGCGACGCTCTGGGCGGTGCTCGGGGACGCTCCGGTGGTCCGGCGGCAGATCAGCCAGCTCGCGCAGTCGGCGGGGCCCGCCGCGCGCGACGCGTTCCTGGTCAACCTGATGCTGGTGCTGACGCGGGAGATCCGTACCTACGAGACGGCCGTGCAGCGTTCGATGCACGACGCGGCCCCCACCGCACCAGGGCCGGCCCACCCCGGTGCCGCGCCGTCCGGCGAGGAACAGCGGCTGCTGCTGAGGCGGCTGCACGACGACTGCCAGTTGGCCCGCAGGGCTGTCCGAGCGGCGGTCGGGACTCGCTGACGGGGACGACGGTCCGCGGTGCGCCCGGGACAACGGCGCACCGCGGACCTCGTGCTGCCCCGGCACGCGTACCGCGCGACCCCGTCACCCGGGCGCCGCGCGCCCGCCTCGCCTCCACGGGATTCCGCAGGTCACACGAGTGGGTCAGAGGTCCACGCCACTGACGCTCCGCAGGCCGCCGCCCCGCCCGCCACGAAAACCCGGCCGCTCGCCGTTGACGTGGGAAATCGCGGTGCCCCGGGCATGATTGACGGATCGTCGGAGAGCCGGTAGCACTGACGCGTTCGGCCCCCGCACGCCCCATCGCGCTCGACCGTCCCAGGAGGCTGCTTTGCGAGGATCCGCCACCGACCCCAACGCCGCCGACGGCCCCAGACGTTCCCGCAGGACCGCGGTCGCCGTCGCCTCGACGGCGCTGCTGCTGCCGCTGATCGGCGCGGCTCCGTCCGACGGTGCCGACAGTGCGGCGCAGCCGTCGTCCGCCACCCGGCTGCAGAGCGCCTTCGCGTCCGCCGCCGCCGACTACCACGTCCCGCGCAGTGTCCTTCTCGGCGTCTCCTATCTGCAGTCCCGCTGGGACGAGCACAACGGAGCGGCGAGCGCGGGCGGTGGCTACGGGCCGATGCACCTGACCGACGCGCGGACCGCGATCGCGGAGGCCCCCCACCACGGCGAGGGCACCGAGGACGCGCGCGGCGACGACTCCCGCCCGGCGCTGCTGCCCGAGGTGAAGGTGCCGGAGAACGCGCAGCTGCCCGCCCGGCTGAAGACGCTGCCCCGGGCGGCGAAGCTCACCGGCCTCCCGGCCGAGCGGCTGCGGAGCGACCCGGCGGCGAACGTGGCCGGCGGGGCCGCGCTGCTCGCCGCCGCGCAGAAGGAGCTCGGCCGGCCCCTGAGCGACGACCCGGCCGCCTGGTACGGGGCGGTGGCGCGCTTCTCCGGCGCGGACGACCGGGCGACGGCCGCGGCCTACGCCGACGACGTCTACGACGTGATCGGCGACGGCGAGCGGCGCACCACGGACGCCGGCCAGCGCGTGACACTCGCCGCCGAGCCGGACCTCGCCCCGGACACGGCCCAGCTGCGCGGCGCGGGGCTGCGGGCCGCCTCCCCTTCCGGCACCGAGTGCCCGGCGTCCGTGGGGTGCGAGTGGGTTCCCGCGCCGTACGAGGAGTTCGGCGACGGCGACTACGGCAACCACGATCTGGGTGACCGGCCCGACTCGTCGAGCATCGACTACATCGTCATCCACGACACCGAGGGGTCCTGGGAGACCACCCTCAAGCTGGTCCAGGACCCGACGTACGTGTCGTGGAACTACACCCTGCGCTCGACGGACGGGCACATCGCCCAGCATGTGAAGAACAAGGACGTGGCCTGGCACGCGGGCAACTGGTTCGTCAACTCCAAGTCGATCGGCCTGGAGCACGAGGGCTTCCTCACCTCGCCGGACGCCTGGTACACGGAGGCGATGTACCGGTCCTCGGCGCGGCTGGTGAAGTACCTGTCCAGGAAGTACGGCATCCCGCTGGACCGGCAGCACATCCTCGGGCACGACAACGTGCAGGCGCCGACGGCGTCCGGCATCCCGGGGATGCACACGGACCCGGGCCCGTACTGGGACTGGCAGCACTACTTCACGCTGCTCGGCCGCCCCTTCCACCGCACGGCGGGCCCCGGCGGCGGGCTGGTGACCGTCGCCCCGGACTACGCGTCGAACCAGCCGCTGTACACGGGCTGCACCGCCGCCGGTGAGCCGTGCCCGGCGCACGGTTCCAGCGAGGTCCGGCTGCACACCCAACCGGACGAGAGCGCACCGCTGATCAAGGACATCGGGCTGCGTCCCGGGGGCGGCGACTCCACGATCGACGTGAACGACGTCGGGTCCCGGGTCTCCACCGGCCAGCGGTACGCGGTCGCCGAGCGCGCCGGTGACTGGACGGCGATCTGGTACCTGGGCCAGAAGGCCTGGTTCGAGAACCCGCGAAAGCACCCGACGGCCGTCGACGCCGCGGGCCTGGTGGTGACCCCCAGGGACGGCCTGACGGAGGTCCCGGTCTACGGGCGGGCCTACCCGGAGAAGGAGGCGTACCCGGCGGGCGTTCCCGTCCAGTCCGTCTCCCCGCTGCCGTACAAACTGCTCGCGGGCCAGCGGTACGCGGCGGGTGACAGGATGCCGGGCGAGTACTTCTACGCCCCGACCTTCGACACGTCCGTGCACCGGGTGGTGACCGGCAAGGACATGTACTACGAGATCCAGTTCGGTCACCGGGTGGCGTACGTGAGGGCGGCCGACGTGCGGCTGGTGCCGTCGACGTCCTGACACGGGCCGGGGCCGGGCTCGCGGGGAGGCGACCCGGCCCCTCATCCGTACGTGAAGTACGTACGCGGACGTGAGGGAGAACGTCAGCGCTGCTGGAAGAGTTCCGCCGGGAGCGGCTTCAGGAGCGCGTAGAGGTCGTCGGTGATGGGCCGGTCCCAGGCGGCGATGGTCACCAGGACGTTGTCGCTGCGGTCGAACTGGACGCAGGAGATCCGGCCCTCGGAGAGTTTGAGGCGGCGCACGATCAGGAGGTTGTCGCCCTGCATCACCGGCATGTCCTCGGAGCCGACGACGGTGACGTCCTCCTCGTTCTCCAGGGCCAGCAGCAGCTGGGCGACCTCGAACGGGACCTCGTCGTCGGCGACCTCCCGGGCCGGTGAGCCCTCCGGCAGATTGCCGATGATCATCGCCGGGCCGCGGCCGCCGAAAAGGTCGTAGCGCAGGAAGACACCCTGGCAGCTGCCGTCGGGCGCGGGCAGCAGGCCCGCGCCGAGATTGCCCGGCCAGTCACCCGGATCCATGGCCAGAACATCGAATTCGGGCCCGGCGGGGGTGGCGCTGCGGCGGCGGAGGAAGGACATGCGGCCATGGTACGTGCCCGGCCGCACGCACCACCCGCGGGCGCCCGGCGTGCGCCCGCGGCGTCAGCTGTCCGGGGCGGCCGGCGGCACCACCGCGACGGGGCTCGCCGCGTGCAGCAGGACGGCCTGGGTCACCGAGCCGATCATGCGCGCCGGTGCCAGCAGCCGGCGGCGGTGGCGGCCGACGACGACGAGAACGGCGTCCCGGGACGCCGCCACCAGCAGCCCGGCCGCGTCGCCCGGGGGGACACGGAGGTCGACGGCGCGGTCCGGGTGGCGTTCGCGGTGCGGGGCGAGGAAGCCTTCGGCGAGGGCCCTGGTCTCACGTTCGAGGGCCTCCAGATCGGCGCCGTCGAGCGTGAACTCGCCCGGCGCGGCCCACGTCTGGACCGGCCAGGGGTACGCGGCGACGACGTGGACGCGGGCGCCGCGCATGCCGGCCTCGGCGAACGCGAACGCGAGCGTCGCGTCGTCGGGGCTTTCCGCGTGCAGGCCGACGACCACGCGCGGTCCCGGCTCGACGTCGAGCTCCTCGTCGACGTGGCGCCCGGGGCCGGGCACGACGACGACCGGGCACTCGGCGTCCCGCGCGGCCGCCATGCCGTTCGAGCCGAGCAGCAGGCTCGCGAACCCGCCCCGGCCCCGGGATCCGAGCACCATCAGCTGGGCCGTGGAGCCGAGTTCGGGCAGCAGCGCGCCGGGGGCGCCCTCCAGTCCGACGTACTCGGTCTCCGGCCGGTCGGTCCGTTTCTCCAGGTGGTCGCGCACCTGGTCGAGGACGGGGTCGACGGCCGGGTCAGGCGGTCCGGCGACCAGGACCACCGACTGCGGCCAGACCGCGTACTGCCTCACGTGGACCACGCGCAGCGTCGCCCCGCGCGTACGGGCGGCCGTGACCGCCCAGTCCAGGGCGCGCAGACCGTCGTCCGATCCGTCGACTGCCGCGATGACCGGCAGAGTGCTCATGGATTCCTCGCCTCCGGCACGAAGCCCCGATCGACTGCTTCCCGGGGCCAGACTGACTCAGGTGCCGCCCCAGGGAGGGGGTCGTAGGTCACGTGTCCGGAAAAAGCGAGGATTCACCTCCCGGGAACCACCGGTCGGCTCCACCGATGGGTTCCACCGGTGGGCTCCACCGATGGGTGCAGGGCCCGGTCGCCCGGCCCGGTCGCCCGGTTCCGGGGTCCCGTCGCCGTGCGGGCTGTCTCAGGTGAGGTCGAACTCGCCCTCGCGCGCTCCCGACACGAACGCGCCCCATTCCGCCGGAGTGAAGATCAGGGAGGGGCTCTCGGGGCGGCCGCTGTTGCGCATGGCGATGAAGCCCTCGACGAAAGCGATCTGGACGTCTCCCCGTCCTCGGCTGCTGGACTGCCACTGCGCGTTGCTGAGGTCCAGCTCCGGCTTGTCCCAGCCCGTGAACGGGTGCTGCTGGATGGTGCTCTCGGCCACGTCCGTGCTCCTCCCGGTTCGTCGTCCGCGGCCAGCCTAGCGACCGGCCCCGGCGGCGGACAGGCCGCGGGGCGGGACGACCCCCGGAAGATGAAGGGTCCGTTCCCGCCCGCCCGCCGCTCCGGGCCGCCTCCGGCGCGGGCGGCCGCCGACGGCTCCGGCTACGCGGGAGGCTCCACGGGGGCCGCGAGGAACTTCGCGACATAGCGCGTGAACCACTCCGGGTCGTCCAGCCACGGGAAGTGGCCGCCGCCCGGCTGCACGACACGCCGGGCGGTGGGGAGCAGAGCCGCGACACGCCCGGCGAGTTCGGGGCTGGGCCCGCCGTCCAGCTCTCCCGCGTACACGAGGACCGGTGCGGTCAGCGAGGCGAGGGCCGCCCTGGTCGCGGGCGGGTCGTAGGCGCCCGCGGAGCCGTACAGGCCTGCGGCCTCGTCGTTGGTCTGGGTCTCGTCGGCCGCCATGTGGGCCCGTGCCGTCTCGTCCCAGCGGCCGTAGAAGAAGGGCGCGTAGGACAGGGGGTCGTCCGCCTCGCGTCCGGACCACAGCGCCTCGAAGGCCGGATACGCCTCGGCGAACCAGGGCTCGCCCGCGCGCCTTCGCGCGGCCGCCAGGCGGTCCTGGACGGTGACGGGCAGTCCGAGGGCCCACGGGGTGGCCGCGATCAGCGCGAGCCGCCGTACGCGCTCAGGGTGGCGGGCCGCGTGGAGCATCGCCAGATTTCCGCCCGCCGAGTGCGCCAGGACGTCTACGCGCTCCAGCCCCAGATGGACGCGGAGCGCCTCGACGTCGCCGACGAGGCGGTCGCAGCGGTACGTCGCCGGGTCACGCGGCACGGCCGAGTCGCCGGTGCCGCGCAGGTCGAGCAGGACGAGGCGGCGGTGTGCGGTCAGGCCGCCCAGGTCGCCGAGGTAGGCGGAGGCGCGCATCGGCCCGCCGGGCAGGACGAGAAGGGGTTCGCCCTCGCCCCTCAGGTGGTAGGCGAGCTCGGTCCCGTCGGGCGCGGTGCATGTGGGCATACCGCGATCCTCCGGCCCGCGGCGCGTGCGCCGCAACACGTCTCCCCGGCGTCCGCGCCGTCCCCCTCCCCCGCCGGGAGGACGCGCGGATTGACTTCCGTCCATGTCTTGACGGCCGCGCGAGCCCCTGAATTACTGATCGGGAACAGCACGACCGAATGATCGGTCGTCCAGGGTCCGTCCGGCGGATCGAAGTCGCGGTGGACCGGCGCTGATCCGCCGGACGGACGCTGGGTGCGATGGGTGAGGGAGACGTCCCGATGGTGGATGCCACGGACACGCGCGACCCGCTGGGCTCGGGGGTACTCCTCGACGCCGGTGAGCGGCTCGACGCCGGAGGGCTGCGGGCGCTGCAGCTGGAGCGGCTGCGGGCCTCGCTGCGGCACGCGTACGAGAAAGTTCCGTTCTACCGGGACTCCTTCGACAAGGCGGGGCTGCGGCCGGAGGACTGCCGCACGCTCGGCGACCTGGCCCGGTTCCCCTTCACCGTCAAGGCGGATCTGCGGGAGAACTACCCGTACGGGATGTTCGCGGTGCCGCGGGAGCGCATCCGGCGTCTGCACGCCTCCAGCGGCACCACCGGCCGGCCCACGGTCGTCGGCTACACGGAGAACGACCTGTCCATGTGGTCGGACATGGTGGCACGCTCCCTGCGGGCCGCGGGCGGCCGTCCCGGCGACACGGTCCACATCGCCTACGGCTACGGCCTGTTCACCGGCGGTCTCGGCGCGCACTACGGCGCCGAGCGGCTCGGCTGCACGGTGGTCCCCGCGTCCGGCGGCATGACGGCGCGCCAGGTCCAGCTGATCCAGGACCTGAAGCCCCGGATCATCATGGTGACCCCCTCGTACATGCTGACGCTGCTGGACGAGTTCGAGCGGCAGGGCGTGGATCCCCGGGGCACCTCGCTGCGTGTGGGCGTGTTCGGCGCGGAGCCGTGGACGCAGGAGATGCGCCGGGAGATCGAGGAGCGGTTCGCGATCGACGCGGTCGACATCTACGGCCTGTCGGAGGTGATCGGCCCCGGCGTCGCCCAGGAGTGCGTGGAGACCAAGGACGGGCTGCACGTCTGGGAGGACCACTTCTATCCGGAGGTCGTCGACCCGGTCACCGGGGAGGTGCTGCCGGACGGCGAGGAGGGCGAGCTCGTCTTCACCTCGCTGACCAAGGAGGCCATGCCCGTGATCCGCTACCGGACGCGGGACCTCACCCGGCTGCTGCCCGGCACGGCCCGCGTGTTCCGCCGCATGGAGAAGATCACCGGCCGCAGCGACGACATGGTGATCCTGCGCGGGGTGAACCTCTTCCCGACCCAGATCGAGGAGATCGTGCTGCGGACGCCCGGTGTCGCGCCGCACTTCCAGCTGCGGCTGACCCGCGAGGGCAGGATGGACGCGCTCACGGTGCGGGCCGAGGCCCGCGCCGGTGCCGCACCCGAGGCCCGGGACGCGGCGGCGCGCGCCATCACGGCGGCCGTGAAGGACGGCATCGGCGTGTCCGTGGCCGTCGAGATCGTCGAACCGGAGTCGCTGGAGCGGTCGGTGGGGAAGATCAGACGGATCGTGGACCTGCGCCCGCGCTAGGCCAGGTCAGCCACGCGCCTCGGGGACCGCTTCGGGGACGGCGCCGAAGCGGTCCCGCAGCTCACGCTTGAGGATCTTCCCGCTGGCGTTGCGCGGCAGCGCGTCCACGAACAGGATCCGCTTGGGCGCCTTGAAGTGGGCGAGCCGCTCGCGCGCGTGGGCGACCAGTTCCGCCTCGGTGACCTCGCCGCGCGCGACGACGACCGCGGTGACCGCCTCGATCCACCGCTCGTCGGGGAGACCGATCACCGCCACCTCGGCGACCCGCTCGTGGGTGTACAGCACGTCCTCGACCTGCCGTGAGGCGACGAGCACCCCGCCGGAGTTGATGACGTCCTTCACCCGGTCGACGACGGTGAAGTACCCCTCGGCGTCCCGGACGGCCAGGTCCCCGGAGTGGAACCAGCCGTCGCGGAAGGCCTCCGCCGTCTCCTCGGGCCGGTCCCAGTAGCCCTCGCACAACTGCGGTGACCGGTAGACGACTTCGCCGCGCTCGCCGTCGGGCACGTCGGCGCCGGACTCGTCGACGACGCGGGCCTCGACGAAGAGCACCGGCCGCCCGCAGGAGTCCATCCGCCCCTCGTGCTCGTCGGGGCCGAGGACCAGGGCGAGCGGACCGATCTCGCTCTGCCCGAAGCAGTTGTAGAAGGCCAGGTCCGGCAGCCGTTCCCGCAGCCGTTCGAGCACGGGCACCGGCATGATCGACGCCCCGTAGTACGCCTTGCGCAGCCCGGTCAGGTCCCGGGTAGCGAAGTCGGGGCGGTTGGACAGACCGATCCAGACCGTGGGCGGCGCGAACAGGCTGTCCGCGCGGCCCGCCTCGACCAGGTCGAAGATCGTCTCGGCGTCGGGCGCGTCGAGGATGACGTTCTCGGCGCCCACCGCGAGATACGGCAGCAGGAACACGTGCATCTGGGCCGAGTGGTAGAGCGGCAGCGAGTGCACCGGGCGGTCGCCCGCCCGGAGGTCGAGTGCGGTGATCGCGCTCAGGTACTCGTGCACCAGCGACCGGTGCGTCATCATCGCGCCCTTGGGCAGCGCGGTGGTGCCCGAGGTGTACAGCAGCTGCGTCAGGTCCTCGCCGCGCGGCTCGGGCCCGTCGTACGGGGCGGCCTGCGCCAGCCGTACGAGCAGGGAGTCGTCCGCGTCGCGCAGCGCGAGGACGCGGGTCCCGCCGGGGAGCCCGCCGGCGAGGTCCGGGTCCGCCAGGACGAGGCCGCAGCCGGACTGGCCGACGATGTACGCCAGGTCGTCCCCGGTGAGGTTCTGGTTGACCGGTACGTGCACCAGGCCGGCCCGCGCCGCCGCGAGGAAGCCGATCAGATAGGCGTCCGAGTTGTGGCCGTAGGAGCCGACGCGGTCGCCGGGCCTCAGCCCCTCCTCCCGCAGGACGGTCGCGGCGCGGGAGACCGCCTCGTCCAGCTCCGCGTAGGTCCAGGCCCGCTCGCGGTAGTGGATGGCGATCCGCTGGGGCATCCGCCCGGCGCTGCGGCGCAGCACCCCGTCGACCGTGACGCTTCGTCCCGCCGTCATGCCCCGCTCCTTCGTCCGCCTGTCCTGGCGTGATCCTCGTGGCGCCCGGCGTACCGGGTCAAGCATCGGGCGCGGATGGCGGGCGGCCGGTTCAGCCGGGCGCCGACGCCTCCAGGACGGCCATGGCCGCGTTGTGTCCGGGCACCCCGCTCACCCCGCCGCCGCGCACCGCGCCCGCCCCGCACAGCAGGACGTTGGCGTGCCGGGTCTCGACGCCCCAGCGCCCGGTGTGCTCCTGGGCGTAGGGGAAGGAGAGGTCGCGGTGGAAGATGTTGCCGCCGGGCAGCCGCAGGTCGCGCTCCAGGTCGAGGGGGGTCTTCGCCTCGATGCACGGGCGGCCGTCCGCGTCGGTGGCCAGGCAGCCGGCGAGCGGTTCGGCGAGGTGCGCGTCCAGCTGGGCCAGTGTCGACTTCAGCAGTTCCTCGCGGGCGGCGTCGTTGTCCCGGGCGAACAGCCGGGCCGGTGCGTGCAGGCCGAAGAGCGTGAGGGTCTGGTAGCCCCGGTCGGCCAGGTCCGGGCCGAGGATGGTCGGGTCGGTGAGGGAGTGGCAGTAGGTCTCGGAGGGCGGGGCGGTCGGCAGCGCGCCGGAGGCGGCCTGCGCGTGGGCGGCCGCCAGCTGCTCGTAGCCCTCGGCGATGTGGAAGGTCCCGGAGAACGCCTCGCGCGGGTCGACGGAGGGGTCGCGCAGTCTCGGCAGACGTGCGAGCAGCATGTTCACCTTGAGCTGCGCGCCCTCGGCGGGGGCGGGCGGCTCGTCGCCGGTGAGGGCGGCGAGTTCCTTCGGCGAGGCACCCACGAGGACGTGCCGGGCCGCGACGGTCCCCTCGCCGTCCGGGCCGCGGTAGGTGACCTCGGCGCTCCGCCCGTCCGTGTCGATCCGCAGCACCTCGTGGCCGGTGGCGAGGACGGCCCCGGCCTGGCGGGCCGCGCCGGCGATCGCGTCGGTGAGCGCGCCCATGCCGCCGACGGGCACGTCCCAGTCGCCGGTGCCGCCGCCGATCACGTGGTAGAGGAAGCAGCGGTTCTGCCGCAGGGACGGGTCGTGGGCGTCGGCGAACGTGCCGATGAGGGCGTCGGTGAGCACGACGCCGCGGACGAGGTCGTCGGCGAAGTGCTCCTCGACGGCCGCGCCGATGGGCTCCTCGAAGAGCAGGCGCCACGCGTCCTCGTCGTCGATGCGGCGGCGCAGCGCGTCACGCGTCGGCAGCGGCTCGGTGAGCGTCGGGAACACCTTGCGGGCGACGCGGCCGGTCATCCCGTAGAAGCGCCGCCAGGACTCGTACTCGGCGTCGGAGCCGGTCAGGCGCGCGAAGGCCTCCCGGGTGCGCCGCTCCCCGCCGCCCACCAGCAGCCCGGTGGGCCGGCCGTCCCGCTCGACGGGTGTGTAGGAGGACACGGTGCGCGCGCGGACGCGGAAGTCCAGCCCGAGGTCGCGGACGATCTTCCGGGGCAGCAGGCTGACCAGGTACGAGTAGCGGGACAGGGGTGCGTCGATGCCCGTGAAGGGGCGGCTGGAGACGGCGGCGCCGCCGGTGTTCCCGAGCCGCTCCAGGACGAGGACGGAACGTCCGGCCCGGGCCAGGTAGGCGGCGGCGACCAGGCCGTTGTGTCCTCCGCCGACGATCACGACGTCGTGTCCCTCGTGTGCGGTCATGGTTCTTGGTAGCACGCGGTGATCCACGCCGACCAGGGGTGCGCGGCAGCCGGCGGGCAGCCGTAAGGGGCGGGCGCGTGTCCCGGGTGACGGCGTGTGGGGCGGGGGCCTGGCCACCGGGTGCGCGCCGCCGGCGCGGGGCCGGGGACGGGGGCGCCGAGGTGTGCCTCCTTCGGACCGCCCGTGCCGCGGGCTATCCCCCGGCCCGGTGCGGTGCCGGGCGCGAGCCGGGACCGAGCCGTGCCATGGCGCGGAGGATGTGCCGGGGCGGCAGTTGCCAGCGCAGACGTGCGGGGACGCGGCGCAGCGAGGCGCCCGTGAGGCGCAGACGCCGGGTGACCACGGCGGGTGGCGGGGCCGGTCTGCCGTACAGCGCGTGGGCGTACGGCGGCAGGGAGGCGTAGGCCAGCAGCGCCACGCGCCGCCACAGCAGTGCGCGCGCCGGGACGAGCGGCGTGGGGACCGGCGGGCGGAGCAGGAAGGCGTCGACGTCCCGCGCCTCGGGGCCGGCCGCCAGCTGGGGCCGCACCGAGTCGAAGTAGGCCGCGAGCTGTGCGCGGTCGGCGGGCACGCCGTCGGGGTCGAGGCCCACGAGGCGTGCGCTGACGCGGTGTTCGCGGAGGTAGCGGTCGGCCTGGGCGTCGGTGAGCGGGAACCCCGAGCGGCGCAGCACGTGGAGGTAGGAGTCGATCTCGGCGCAGTGCACCCACAGCAGCAGCGCGGGTTCGTCGACGCCGTACCGCTCGCCGGTGTCGGGGTCCGTCGCCCCGAGCATGGTGTGGATCTTCCGTACCCAGGCGCCGGCGCGTTCGGCGGCCTCGGTGGTGCCGTAGGTCGTGGTCCCCACGAAGCCGGCGGTGCGCATCAGGCGTCCCCAGGCGTCGCGCCGGAAGTCCGAGTTCTGCATGACGCCGCGGACCGCGCGCGGATGCAAAGCCTGCAGGTACAGGGCGCGGAGTCCGGCGACCCACATCATCGGGTCGCCGTGCATCTGCCAGGTCACCGAGCGGGGCCCGAAGAGGCCGGGGTCGGGGTGCGGAGCGCGGTCCACGTCCATGCCGTCAGGTTAGCTGCGTACGGAGCCGTGCAGACAGGGCCGGTGTCGCGGTGGGGTCAGACCAGGGTGGCGGCGAACTCGCGGCAGGCGTCGGCGCAGGCACGGCACGCCTTCGCGCTGTCGGCCGCGCCGGCGTGCTCGTCGAAGACGTCGGCGGCCTCGCGGCACACGGTGCCGCACCACTCCAGCTGGGCGCGGACGCTGTCCTCGTCCTGCTGCGTCTGCTCGGCCAGCATCCGGCACGTCGCCTCGCACACCTCGGCGCACAGCACACCCTTGCGCCGGACGAGAGACTGCTCCTCCGCCCCCTCCGGGTCCCAGAAACTCGCGCGCGCGGCGCACGCCCGCGCACAGTCGGCGCACGCCTGCGCGCAGGCGAAACGGTCCTCCAGGAAGCGGAAGAGATCCTGCTGAGATGTCGTTGAGGTCACTCTGTGCGGGTAGCCGCGGGGAACCGTGTCAAACCGGCGGTTTCGCGCACCGGTTGCCGTCGGGGCGCCTATATGCCGGCCGCGCCTATGCGTCCGTGGCGGCCGCGTCCGCCTCGGCGGCCTCACGGGAGATCCGGCCGAACTCGGCGCCCATGGCCTCGGCGAGCGCCCGGGCCGCCGACAGCGGACGGACCATGACCATCAGGTCGTCGATCCTCCCGTCCTCGTCGAGGTGCAGGAAGTCGGAGCCGTTGATCTCCTTGTCACCCACCTTCGCCGTGAAGACCAGCACCTGGTCACGGCCGTCGGCGCCGGTCACCTCGCGCACGTACCGGAAGTCCGTGAAGACGCGGCTGACGCCCCGCAGGACCGCGGCCGTGACGGCCCGGCCGCGGTAGGGCCGGAAGGCGACCGGGCTGGTGAAGACGACGTCGTCGGCCAGCAGTTCTTCGACGGCCGCGAGGTCGCCCGCCTCCACCGCCGCACGGAAGGAACGCATCACGTCCGCCTCTCCCCGCCGCCCGCCGGTCCGTCCGCCGAGTCGACATAGTCAACTAATTGATTAGGTGCGGATGACCATACTCGCCGCGGTGAGCACGGTCTAGCCTTGCCCCATGGCATTGCGCAACGCGGTCCTGGCCGCGCTCCTGGACGGCGAGGCCTCGGGCTACGACCTGGCCAAGGACTTCGACGCGGCCGTGGCCAACTTCTGGATGGCCACGCCCCAGCAGCTCTACCGGGAGCTGGAGCGCATGGAGGCCGAGGGCCTCATCGAGGCCCGGCTCGTGCGGCAGGAGCGCCGCCCCGACAAGCGGCTGTTCTCCCTCACGCCGGCCGGCCGCCGGTCGCTGCGCGAGTTCACGGCCGCCCCCGCGAGACCGGCCGCGCTGCGCGACGAGCTGCTGGTCAAGCTGTACGCCGTCGACGAGGGCGACGGCGACGCCGTACGGGAGGCCATCACCGAACGTCTGGCCTGGTCACGCGCCAAGCTGGCCCGCTACGACCGGCTCCGGGCACGTCTCCTCGACGGCCGGACCGAGGACGCGTACCTGGCCGGGGCCGAGCGGATCGGGCCGTACCTCACGCTGATGGGCGGCCGGGCCCTGGAGCAGCAGACGATCCGCTGGGCCGAGCAGGTGCTGGCCGTCCTGGAGCGGCGCGCCTCCGTACCGCGCTGAGGGCTGCCCGGCGGATCGTGTCGCGGACGCGGGGACCGGCGCCGGTCACGCGCCGCCGACGCACGGCGACGTGATCCGCCGGCCCCGCCCCGCGCGCTCCCGTCCGCGCATTCCCGGTGGACCCATCGGATGCCCTATGGCGGCCGCCGCTCCCCTATTGGCCAGCCCCGGCCCGATCTGCCTACCTTCGAGGTGTCGCCGACGGCCCCCGGCTCACGTCCGGGCCGGGCGGCACCGTCCCTTCCGCAGCGCCCGTCGAGGGCCCGCACACCCGGAGAAGCGCACCATGTCGAAGATTCTCTTCGTGATCACCGGCGTCGACCACTGGACGCTGGCCGACGGCACCCGTCACCCCAGCGGCTTCTGGGCCGAGGAGGTCGTCGCCCCGTACGAGGCCTTCGAGGCGGCGGGCCACGAGGTCGTCGTGGCCACACCGGGCGGGGTCGTGCCCACCGTGGACCGGGGCAGTCTGGCACCCGAGGCCAACGGCGGCCAGGAGGGCGCCGACCGTGTGGCGAAGACACTCGCCTCCCTCACCGCGCTGCACGAGCCGGTCGGCCTCGGCGACGTGGACCTGGACGACTACGCGGCGGTCTTCTACCCCGGCGGCCACGGCCCGATGGAGGACCTCGCCGTCGACACCGCCTCCGGAGCGCTGCTCACCCGCGCCCTGGCCTCCGGCAAGCCGCTCGGCGTGGTCTGCCACGGGCCCGCCGCGCTCCTCGCCGCCACCGCCGAGGACGGCTCCAACGCGTTCGCCGGCTACCGGCTGACGGGCTTCACCAACGCCGAGGAGACCCAGGCGGGGCTCGCGGACAAGGCCGCCTGGCTGCTCCAGGACCGTCTCGTCGAGGCGGGGGCCGACTTCCAGGAGGGCGAGCCGTGGGCCCCGTACGTGGTCGTCGACCGCAACCTGGTCACCGGTCAGAACCCGGCCTCCTCCGCCCCGCTGGCCGGGGAACTGCTGAAGAAGCTCGGCTGAGGCGGCGGAGGGCCGGCCGGCCCCGACTGGGGCCGGTCGGCCCTGGTGCGCACGGCCCCGGAGAGTGAGGATGGTGCTCCCGGGCAAGCGCGGCCCGGGATCCCACCGGCGAACGAGGGGTCGTCATGGCCGAGGCACGCGTCTTCACGGAGCGGAATCCGATCAGGGTCTTCCTGCTCGACGACCACGAGGTGGTCCGGCGCGGCCTGTCCGACCTGCTGGACGCCGAAGCGGACATCCATGTGGCGGGCGAGGCCGGCACGGTCGCGCAGGCGCTGGTGCGCGGACCGGCGCTGCGCCCGCACGTGGCCGTCCTCGACGTACGCCTGCCGGACGGCGACGGCATCACGGTCTGCCGCGAGCTGCGCGACAGCATGCCGGACCTCGCGGTGCTGATCCTCACCTCGTTCGACGACGAGGACGCCCTGCTGGACGCGATCATGGCCGGGGCCTCCGGCTACGTGCTCAAGCAGATCAAGGGGTCCGACCTGGTGTCCGCGGTGCGCACCGTCGCCTCCGGACAGTCCATGCTGGATCCCGCCACCACCGCCCGGCTGATGCGCTCGCTGCGCGCGGACCCCGTTGAGACTCCGGAGGTGGCACCCGAACTGGCGAGGCTGTCGCCCCGTGAGCAGGACATCCTCGCGCTCGTCGGCGACGGGCTCACCAACCGGGAGATCGGCGCGAAGCTGTATCTGTCGGAGAAGACCGTCAAGAACCACATCTCGCGGCTCCTGGCGAAACTGGGTGTCCAGCGACGGGTGCAGGCCGCGGTCCTCGCCTCCCACCTGGAGCGGCCCGAGCCGCCCGGGCCCCGCCGGGACCGTCACGCGGGGTGACTCGCACGGGGACGGCCACCGGCGCCCGGGACGCGAGCCCGTGCCCGCCCGTCCCCCGGTCCCGGACGTCCGGGGGTGCCGCCGCGCGGCACCGGACCGTCGGGCATGCTGGAAGCGGCCGATGACGCCGTGAGGGGAGCTTGGGTGAACGAGCGCGCACAGGACGGCCCCGGCGCGGGGGCCGCGCAGCCCTCCCCCGAGCAGCGACTGGAGCGGCTGCTGGAGGACCTCCAGGCACAGGTCCGGCAGGGACGGGCCGCCCGGGACCGGATGGACACCCTGCTGGACGCCGTGCTGACCGTCGGATCCGAACTGGACCTGGAGGTGGTGCTGCGACGGATCGTGCGCTCCGCCGCGACCCTGGTCGACGCCCGCTACGGGGCGCTGGGCGTGCTCGGCGAGGACGGCACGATCAAGCAGTTCCTCACCGTGGGCATCGACGAGCGGGCCGTGGCCCGGATCGGCCACTACCCGCGCGGCGAAGGCATCCTGGGCCTGCTGATCAGCCACCCCGAGCCGTTGCGCCTGGCGAACCTCTCGCGGCACCCGCGGTCGGTGGGCTTCCCGCCCGGCCACCCGCCGATGACCAGCTTCCTCGGCGCACCCGTCCGGGTGCGCGAGCAGGTATTCGGCAACCTGTACCTGACCGACAAGCGGGGCGGCGGCGAGTTCGACGCCACCGACGAGGCGGTGCTGCGCACCCTGGCCGCCGCGGCCGGCGTGGCGATCGACAACGCCCGGCTGTACGACGACGCCCGCCGCCGCCAGCGTCTGCTGGCGGCGAGCAACGAACTCACCCGCAGTCTGCTGTCGGGGGCGGAGCCCGCCGCCGTCCTCGCGTCCGTCACCGGCACCGCGCGGGAGATGGCCGACGCGCACCTGGTGACGCTCGCGGTGCCGGTCGGGGACAGCGGCGAACTCGTCGTGGAGGCCGCCTCCGGCCCCCGGGCCGAACAGGTGCGCGGTCTCGTACTGCCCGCCTCGGCGCCCGCCGCGAAGGTGTTCGCCTCCGGCGAGGTGATCCGCGACCAGGCGATGACCGCCGGCCCGCGCTCCACGGGCGGGAGCGCCCCGCCGGTGGAGCAGGGACCGGCGTTCCTGGTGCCGCTCGGCACCCATGAGCACGTCCGCGGCGTACTGCAGGTCGCGGGCGAACCGGACGGGCGCCCCTTCCCCGACGCCGTGGTGGACATGGTCATCGGGTACGGCAACCAGGCGGCGCTCGCCCTGGACGTCGCCGAGCACCGGCGGGACGCCGAGCGTGTGCTCGTCCTCGACGACCGCGACCGGATCGCCCGTGACCTGCACGACCTGGTCATCCAGCGGCTGTTCGCGAGCGCCCTGTCCCTGCAGTCCACGCTCGGCCGGGTCGCCGACCGGCCGGAGGTGGGCGAGCGGATCGAACGGGTGGTGGACGACCTGGACGACACGATCAAGGTGATCCGCTCCACGATCTACGCGCTGAGCGAGCAGGACCGGACGCGCGGGGGCGGCCGGCTGCGCTCCCGGGTGGTGGCGGCGGTCGAACCGGCGGCGCAGGCACTCGGCTTCACCCCGGCGCTGCGGATGACCGGCCTGCTGGACACGAACGTCCCCGCCGGGCACGCCGGGCATCTGCTGGCCGTGCTCGGCGAGGCCCTGTCCAACGCGACCCGGCACGCCCGCGCCACCGCGGTGGACGTGGGCGTCGACGTCACGTCCACGACGCTGCGGCTGCGGGTGGCCGACAACGGCCGCGGGATCGACCCGGCCGTCACCCGGCGCAGCGGGCTCGCCAACATGCGCCGGCGCGCCGAGGAGCTGGGCGGCACGTGCGGCCTGCACGCGAACGAGCCGAGCGGCACCGTCGTCGAGTGGGCCGTACCCCTCCCGTCGGCCGCCTCGGACACCGGCTGAGGCGGGCCGGCCGGGTCAGCCGATGCGCTCCCAGCCGCGGCGGGGGGCACGGGAGCCGAGCCGCTGGTCGCGGCTGCGGTAGACGATGTACGGCCGGGTGAGGTAGCCGACGGGCGCGGAGAAGACGTGCACCAGGCGGCTGAAGGGCCAGAACGCGAACAGCACCCAGGCGGACAGCACATGGAGGCGGAAGCCGATCGGGGCCTTGAGGATGAGGTCGGTGTCGGGGTGCAGGTAGAAGAGGGAGCGGAACCAGGGCGAGACGGTCTGCCGGTAGTTGTGCGGGTCCCCGGTGACGTTGCCGAGGACGGTGGTGCCGAGCCCCAGGCAGATCGTGAGGATCAGCAGGACGTACATCGCCTTGTCGTTGCGGGTGGTCGCGGAGAACACGGGTCCGGTGGTGCGGCGCCGGTAGATGAGGATGGCGGCGCCGCCCAGGGTGCAGATGCCGGCGGCGGTGCCCAGGCTGAACGCGACGGCGTGGTAAGCGGTCTCGCTGATGCCGGCGGACTCGGTCCAGCTCTCCGGGACGAGCAGTCCGCCCACGTGGCCGACGACGACCAGCAGGATCCCGAAGTGGAACAGGGGGCTGCCGAGGCGCAGCAGCCGGTTCTCGTAGAGCTGGGAGGAGCGGGTGGTCCAGCCGAACTTGTCGTAGCGGTAACGCCAGTAGTGGCCGAGGACGAAGACGGCGAGGGCGATGTAGGGGACGGCCACGAAGAGGAGGACGTCCCAGGCGCTCTGCCCGGCGACGGCTGCTGCGGTGTCGTTCATCGGCGGCCTCTCGGCATGGCGGGGTCGGGCAGGAACACCGGGGACGGCTGGGACGGCTGGGACGGCGGGGCGCCGAAGGGGGCGAGGCCCACCTGTTCCTCGGGCGGTCCTTCGGCGGCGAGGCGGGCGACGGCTTCGCGCTGGTCCCCGGCGAGCGGTGGCAGGGTGGCGGACACGGAGTCGAGGACGTGGGCCCAGGGCGAGTCCGCGTCGGTCAGGGCGAGGCGGAGCAGTTCGAGGCCGGCGCGGTGCTCGCGCAGCAGTGTCCCGTCGCCCGAGGCGGAGGCGAACTCCAGAACCACGGAGAGGTGGTCGGGGAGTTCGTCGTCGCTCAGCCGCAGTCCGGCGGCGGTGTAGGTCTGCTTGAGGTTCAGCAGGGCCTGGCCGCGCTTGCGGGTGTCGCCGTGGGCATAGTAGGTGAGGAAGAGACAGCAGCGTTTGCGGTGGTCGAAGGTGGCGACGTAGTCGGCGGCGAGCTCGTGCGGCGGGGTGGCCCGGAGGTGGCCGAGGAAGCGGACGAGTGGAGCGCCGACGTCGTCCGGGAGGGTGGCCGCGGCGCGGTCCAGGAGCGGGAGCCGGCCGAGCAGTCCGTCGTCGGGGTAGCCCAGCAGCAGCGACTGGACCTGCCAGGCGCGGACGGTGTGCGGGTCGGTGGCCGGGGGCCGGCGCTTGGTGGCGAACCTCATGACGGGGACCCGCCTTCGCCGCCCCGCCCGGCGTCCGTACCCGTGCCGGTGCCCCGGTCCGTGCCGTCCGGTCCCCCGTCGTCGCCGGGCGGGAAGAGTCCCGCCGGGCGGCCTCTGCCGTCCCAGTTGAGGAGGTTGACGCGGGTGTTCTTGTCCTCGGGGGTGGCGATGGTGTCGGCGGTCTGGCGGTCGCGCAGGGCGTGGAAGTTCTCCACGGCGATGGGCGCCGGTCCCCCGGACGTCTCACCGAAGGGCCCGGAGCCTCCCATGCCGGGGCCGCCCTCGTAGTCGAGGCTGCACTCGGTGGCCAGTTCCTCCAGTTTGTGGGCCTGTTCGGCGTGGGCGGGCGGGATGACGTAGCGCTCGTCGTACTTGGCGAGGGCGAGCAGGCGGTACATGTCGTAGACCGCCTCCTCCTCCATGCCGACCGACGCGGGGATGGAGGCGTCGGGCTCTCTGCCGAGGTTGATGTCGCGCATGTAGGCGCGCATCGCGGCGAGGCGGCGCAGCACGGCGTTCACGGGCGCGGGGTCGCCGGCGGTGAACAGCTGGGCGAGGTAGTCGACGGGGATGCGCAGGGCATCGATGGCGGCGAAGAGGTTGCCGCGGTCCTCCGCGTCGTACCCGGTGTCGCGGACGACGTCGACGACCGGGGAGAGCGGCGGGATGTACCAGACCATGGGCATGGTGCGGTACTCCGGGTGCAGCGGCAGGGCCACCTTGTACGTGTTGATCAGGGCGTGGATCGGGGAGCGCTGGGCGGCGTCGATCCAGTCCCGGGGGATGCCCGCCTCCTCGGCCGCGCGGACGACGTCGGGGTCGTTCGGGTCGAGGAAGACATCGCGCTGCGCCTCGTACAGATCGGTGTCGTCGGGGGTGGAGGCGGCTTCGAGCACCCGGTCGGCGTCGTAGAGGACCAGGCCGATGTAGCGCAGCCGGCCGACGCAGGTCTCGGAGCAGACGGTGGGGATGCCGACCTCGATGCGCGGGAAGCAGAAGGTGCACTTCTCCGCCTTGCCGGTGCGGTGGTTGAAGTACACCTTCTTGTACGGGCAGCCGGAGACGCACATCCGCCAGCCGCGGCAGCGGTCCTGGTCGACCAGGACGATGCCGTCCTCCTCGCGCTTGTAGATGGCTCCGGAGGGGCAGGAGGCCGCGCACGACGGGTTGAGGCAGTGCTCGCAGATGCGCGGCAGGTAGAACATGAAGGTCTGCTCGAACTCGAACTTGACCTTCTCGGCGAGTCCCGCGAGCAGGACGTCCTTGTCACCGTGGTCGGGAGAGCCGCCGAGGTCGTCGTCCCAGTTCGCCGACCACTTGATCTTCATGTCCTTGCCGGAGATCAGGGACTTGGGGCGGGCGACGGGAGTGTGCTCCTGGAGCGGGGCGTTGATGAGCGTCTCGTAGTCGTACGTCCACGGCTCGTAGTAGTCGTCGATGCTGGGGAGTTTGGGGTTGGAGAAGATCGTGATCAGCTTCTTGAACCGGCCGCCGCCCTTGAGGGCGAGGCGGCCGTTCTTGTTGAGCTGCCAGCCGCCCTTCCAGGTCTCCTGGTCCTCATAGCGGCGCGGGTAGCCCTGGCCCGGGCGGGTCTCCACGTTGTTGAACCACACGTACTCGACGCCCGGCCGGTTGGTCCACGCCTGTTTGCAGGTGACGGAACAGGTGTGGCAGCCGATGCACTTGTCGAGGTTCATCACCATCGCCATCTGGGCCATGACGCGTCCGATGGGGGCATCACCGCGGGCCATCAGTACTCCACTTCCTGGTTCTTACGGCGCCGGATGACAGTGACCTCGTCGCGCTGGTTGCCGGTGGGGCCCAGGTAGTTGAAGGCGTACGACAGCTGGGCGTACCCGCCGATGAGATGGCTGGGCTTGACCAGCAGCCGGGTGAGGGAGTTGTGGATGCCGCCGCGTTTCCCGGTGGTCTCGGTGCGGGGGACGTCGATCAGGCGGTCCTGGGCGTGGTGCATGTAGACGGTGCCCTCGGGCATCCGGTGCGAGACGACGGCGCGGGCGGCCACGACGCCGTTGCGGTTGACGGCCTCGATCCAGTCGTTGTCGTGGACGCCGATCTTGGCCGCGTCCTCCTTGCTGATCCAGATGGTCTGCCCGCCGCGGGAGAGCGACAGCATGAACAGGTTGTCCTGGTACTCGGAGTGGATGGACCACTTGTTGTGCGGGGTGAGGTAGCGGACGGTCACGCCGAGTTCGCCGACGTCGCCGATGGGCGGTTCGTCGAAGAGGGCGTTCATGTTCAGCGGGGGCCGGTAGACGGGGAGCTGTTCGCCCAGCTCGGTCATCCAGTCGTGGTCGAGGAAGAAGTGCTGGCGCCCGGTGAGGGTGTGCCACGGCTTGAGGCGTTCGACGTTGATGGTGAAGGCCGAGTAGCGGCGTCCGCCGGACTCCGATCCGGACCACTCCGGTGAGGTGATCACGGGTACGGGCGCGGCCTGGGTGTCGGCGAAGGTGACCTGCTTGCCCTCGTGTTCGGCGGCGAGGTCGGCGAGCCGGGTGCCGGTGCGCGCCTCCAGGGTGTGGAAGCCCTGGGTGGCGAGGTGGCCGTTGGTGGTGCCGGACAGGGCGAGGATCGCCTCGCAGGCGTGCACGTCCCGGGCGATGGAGGGCCGGCCGTCGGCCGCTCCGCCGCGTACGGTGCCGTTCTTGTGCCGCAGGTACTCCAGTTCGCGCCCGACCTTGAAGGTGACGCCTTTGGTGGTGGCGCCCAGGGTGTCGAGGAGCGGGCCGAGCGCGGTCATCTTGTCGGCGACGGCGGCGTAGTCCCGCTCGACGACGAGGAGTTTGGGCATCGTGCGGCCCGGCACCGGCTCGCAGTCGCCGTTCTTCCAGTCCTGGACCCGGCCGTGGGGGTTGGCCATGGCGTCCGGGGTGTCGTGCAGCAGCGGCGCGGCGACCAGGTCCTTGCGGGTGCCGAGGTGGCCGGCGGCCAGGTCGCTGAAGGCGCGCGCCAGGGTGTTGAACGCGTCCCAGTCGGTGCGGGTCTGCCAGGGCGGAGCGATGGCCGGGTTGAAGGAGTGCACGAAGGGGTGCATGTCGGTGGTGTTGAGGTCGTGCTTCTCGTACCAGGTGGCGGCGGGCAGCACGACGTCGGAGTAGACGGTGGTACTGGTCATCCGGAAGTCCAGGGTGAGCAGCAGGTCGAGCTTGCCGGTCGGGGCCTCGTCCCGCCAGACGACGTCGCGCGGGCGGGCGCCGGGGGGCGCTTCGGTGGCGCTGAGGGAGGCGTCGGCGCCGAGCAGGTGCTTGAGGAAGTACTCGTTGCCCTTGGCGGAGGAGCCCAGCAGGTTGGAGCGCCAGACGGTCAGCACCCGGGGGAAGTTCTCCGGGGCGTCCGGGTCCTCCCCGGCGAACTTCAGCCGTCCGGCCTTGAGTTCGCCGACGACGTGGTCGCCGGCCGGGCGTCCGGCCGCCTCGGCCTCGTCGGCGAGGTCGAGCGGGTTGCGGTCGAAGGTGGGGTACGACGGCATCCAGCCCATCCGGGCCGAGGCGGCGATGACGTCGGCGGTGCTCCGCCCGGCGAACGTGCCGCCCGCCCCGGCGGCGGCGAGGGTGTCGGCGGAGAAGTGGTCGTAGCGGAACTGGTCGGTGTGCAGGTACCAGTACGCCGTCTGGATCATCTGGCGGGCGGGCCGGTTCCAGTCGGAGGCGGTGGACAGCAGGGAGTAGCCGGTGATCGGTCGGACCTTCTCCTGGCCGACGTAGTGCGCCCAGCCGCCGCCGTTGACGCCCTGGCAGCCGGTGAGGGTGGTCAGGGTGAGGAAGGCGCGGTAGATGGTGTCGGAGTGGAACCAGTGGTTGGCGCCGGCACCCATGATGATCATCGAACGGCCGCGCGACTCCTCGGCGTTGGCCGCGAACTCCCGGGCGATCCTGGCCGCCGTCTCCCCCGCGACCCCGGTGATGGCGGACTGCCAGGCCGGGGTGTACGGCTCGTCGGGGTCGTCGTAGCCGGTGGGCCAGGTGCCGGGCAGGCCCTCGCGGGCGACCCCGTACTGGGCCAGCAGCAGATCGAACACCGTGGTGACCGGCCGGCCCGCGACGCGGCGGACCGGTACCCCGCGCAGCAGCCGTCCGGCCGAGCCGTCCGGGGCGTCGAAGCGCGGGAGTTCGACCGTCACCGGGGCCTCGGTGCCGCCGGCGGCGGACAGCAGCGGATCGGTGTCACCGAGGTCGAGGTTCCACTTGCCGGCGCCGGACTCGCCGAAGCGGTCGCCGAGCGTGCCGTTCGGCACCACCGGACGGCCGGTGGCCGCGTCCAGGAGCACGGTGCGGAACGCCGCGTGCTCCGCCTGGGCCTCCGTGCCGCCCAGGTCCTCGGCGGTCAGGAACTTCCCCGGCGCGTAGACGCCCGGCTCCCGCTCCTCCAGGCCGACCAGGAACGGCAGGTCGGTGTAGCGCTTCACGTACGAGGTGAAGTACTCCGTCTCCCGGTCGACGAAGAACTCCTTGAGGATCACATGCCCCATCGCCATGGCGAGGGCGGCGTCCGTGCCGGGCTGCGCGGGCAGCCACTCGTCGGCGAACTTCACGTTGTCGGCGTAGTCCGGGGCGACCGCGACGACCTTCTGGCCGCGGTAGCGGGCCTCGGCCATCCAGTGCGCGTCCGGGGTCCGGGTCACCGGCAGGTTGGAGCCCCACATGATCAGGTATCCGGCGTCCCACCAGTCCCCCGACTCCGGTACGTCGGTCTGGTCGCCGAACACCTGCGGGGAGGCGACGGGGAGGTCCGCGTACCAGTCGTAGAAGGAGAGCATCACGCCGCCGAGCAGCGAGTAGAAGCGGGCCCCTGCCGCGTGCGAGACCATCGACATGGCCGGGATCGGCGAGAAGCCCGCCAGCCGGTCGGGACCGTACTCCTTGATGGTGTGCACGTGGGCGGCGGCGACCATCTCGGTCGCCTCCTCCCAAGTGGCCCGCACCAGGCCGCCCTTGCCGCGTGCTGCCTTGTAAACGCGGGAGCGTTCGGGGTCGGAGACGATGTCGGCCCAGGCGGCGACCGGGTCGCCGAGCCGGGCCTTCGCCTCCCGGTACATCCTCAGGAGCACCCCGCGCACGTACGGGTAGCGGACGCGGGTGGGCGAGTAGGTGTACCAGGAGAAGGCGGCGCCCCGGGGGCAGCCGCGCGGCTCATACTCCGGACTGTCCGGGCCGACCGACGGGTAGTCGGTCTGCTGGGCCTCCCAGGTGATGATGCCGTCCTTGACGTACACCTTCCACGAGCAGGAGCCGGTGCAGTTGACCCCGTGGGTGGAGCGGACCACCTTGTCGTGGGACCAGCGGTCCCGGTAGAAGTCGTCCGCGGAGCGCCCGCCGGTTCTGTGCAGGGTGCGCAGGTCGTCGGAGACCTCCGCCCGGGTGAAGAACCGCCGGGAACGCACCAGAGCGTCCGTCAGTCCGCTGTCCATTCCCGCGTGCCCCGGCCCCGGGCCGGTCTCCGTACTCACAGTGGTGTCTCTCCTGGGGGAAGTGACGCTGGCCTTGCTCGGATCGATCTAGATCTTCGACGGCTACTACGTAACGCCCTGAGTGACCCGTGTGCAAGCCCTTGGACGATCAGTTCCGTTCCGTGGCCGCCGCCGGCAGGAGGGTACCCACGCGGGAGCGGACCATTTCGACCGCTTCCCACTCCTCCGTGCTGAGACTCGCCAGGGCCGCCGGGAACACGCCGTCCTGCTCCTTGAGGATGTGGTCGCGCAGCATGGCCAGGACGGTCATCAGCCGGCCGGGCCAGGCGGGGTCGGCCGGGGTCCGGCCGGCGGCCTCGCCGAGGACGGACTCGATCCGCCGGTGCTCCTCCTCCAGGGCGGCGATGTGGTCGGGGAACTCCTCGGCCATCACGGGAAACAGCCCGTGCTCCTCGACCTCGGTGTGCGGGGCGAGGACCGCCGCGATCTCGCGGGCGGTCTGCGCCATCCGGACGACGTCCTGAGCGGCGTAGGCGCTCTCCACCCCGGCGATCAGGTCCACCACGGCGTCGTGCTCCCGGGTGAGTTCGTCGATCGTGGCCAGGGACTGGCAGCCGCAGTACTCACACATCGTGCGATCTCCTTCGGGGTGCTCACGCCGCCGGGGCGCGTCGGACGAGGGCCTTGCGGACGCCCATGCCGGTGAAGACCAGGGCGGCGGCCGACACCGCGGCCAGGAGCAGGAGGCCGAGGGCGTACGAGCCGTAGGTTCCGTAGAGCGAGCCCATCACCAGCGGCGGTACGAACCCGCCGAGGCCGCCCGCCGCGCCGACGACTCCGGTGACCGAACCGACCATGTTCGCGGGCGACAGCAGCGCCACCAGGGCGAAGGTCGCGCCGCTGCCGGCGCCGAGCGCGGCGGCCATCGCGAGGAACGCGATCGTGCCCGACGGGGCCAGCGCGGGGGTGAAGGACTGCGCGAGGGCGCCCACCACGACCACGGTCAGCGACCCGGCCAGGACGCGCACCGGACCGATCCGGTCCGACAGCCAGCCGCCGATGGGTCGCATGGCGACCGCGAGCAGCACGAACCCGGCCATCCGGTTGGCGGCGTCCGCCTGGCTGAGCCCGTACCCCGTCTTCAGATACGTGGGCAGGTAGACCGAGAAGGCCACGTAGCCGCCGAAGGTCACCGCGTACAGGGCCGAGGCCTGCCAGGTGACACCGAGGCGCAGGGTCGTCGCGAGCCGCTGGGCCAGCGGCCGGGTGGGCACCGTACGGCCGGGCGCGTCGCGCAGGACGAGGGCGGCGACCACGGCGTAGAGCGCCAGCGCCACCGAGGTGAGCAGGAACGGGTTGGCCATGCCGTGGGCGTCGACGAGCTTGACGGTGGTCAGCGCGCTGACCGCGGTGCCGCCCATGCCGGCCCCGAAGACGCCGATCGCGAGGCCGCGCCGCTCGGGCGGGAACCAGGCGTTGACGAAGGGCACGCCGACGGCGAACGAGGTGCCGGCGACACCGAGGAAGAAGCCGCCGGTGAGGAGGGCCGCCAGGGAGTCGTGGCCGGCGAGGCCCAGGTAGAGCACGGGCACGATGGTGACGGCCGACACGAGCGGGAACATCACCCGCCCGCCGAACCGGTCGGTCAGCGCGCCCACCGGGATACGGCCGAGCGATCCGACCACCACCGGCACCGCGACCAGCAGCGACTGCTGGAAGGAGGTCAGGTCGAGGCCGTCCTTGAAACGGGGGCCGAGCGGGCTGAGCAGCGCCCAGGCCCAGAAGTTGACGGCGAAGCCCAGGGTTGCCAGGGCCAGCATGAGCCAGGCGCGGCCGGTCGCCGGGGCGCCTTGCGCCGGGACGCGGTCCCTCTCCTTCGTCTGCTGGAGCATCGTGTCGTTCCCTTCTGCGCGCGGCGGCCATCCGCCGCGTGGGGGTGGGTTCGGGCTCCGTCCCCCGTCCGTGTCGCACGGGGCGGGGCCCACTGTCAGGATCGGTGCCGGCGTACGCGTGTGAGGTGGGCCGTTGGGCCCCCGTCGTCCCGCCGAGCGGTCCCCGTCGCGGGGGCCTGCAGGGCCGTTCGTCCCGGGCCCCGGCCGCGCCGCCCCACGTCCTCGGCCGTCCCCTGCGGCGGCGCGTCGCCCACGCGGCGGACCCGGACCCGTATGAGTACCCGGCCGCCGGGCGCCCTCGCGGGTCCGGGTCCGGGCGGACCCGACGTAGGGACTGTCGGCCCTTGGCGCCGGAGCCCGTCCGGGACGACCCTGGCCGTATGGACGAGAACGACGGCTTCCACTCACTGGGCCGGCCGGAGTGCATGCGGCTGCTGGCCGGGGCGCCGGTCGGCCGCATCGTGTTCACCCGACGGGCGATGCCGGCGGTGCTCCCGCTCAACTTCTCCCTCGACGCGGACGGCTCCGTAGTGCTGCGCACGTCCGCGTCCTCGGAGCTGGCGCGGGCGGTCGACGGCGCCGTGGTGGCGTTCGAGGCGGACCGGTTCGACGCGGCGGAGCACTCCGGCTGGAGCGTCGTGGTCACCGGGCGGGCCACCGTGGTGACCGATCCGGCCGAGCACGAACGGCTGTCGCGGACCGGCCCGCGCTCCTGGGTGACGTCGCGTGACGAGGTCTTCGTGACGATCGAGGCGTCGATGGTCACCGGCAGGCACCTGGTCGGCGGCCGCACGCTCTACGGGATGGACATCGCGCTCTGAGCGCCGTGAGCGCCTCCCCCGGCCCGGTGCGGGCCCCGCGTCACCGCGGGGCCCGCGCCTTCGTCACGCGCGCGGCGTCCGGCCGCCCTCCGGGCCGTAGCCGAAGCGGATCAGCAGCTGGGGGTGGCTCCTGCCGTGGTCCGGTTCGCGCACCGCCTCCCGCAGGTCGGCCCACTCCATCGCCTGGTGGAACATCGAGGTGCGCACGCCGTGCACGGTGGCGACCAGCAGTGCGTGCTGCAGTGCCTGGCCCGCCCGCAGCCAGTCCTCCGGCCGGTCGCACCGGGTCCACAGCAGAGCCACCTGCACATGGCGCTCGAAGCGCAGGGCGGGCACCCTCGGGAAGGGCAGCGCGCCCGTGAAGTCCCGCATCGGCATCCGCCCCGCCGTGTCCCGGGCGCCCAGCGCGCAGGCCGGCACGCCGTACGGGGCCGCCCCCGGGCGGGCGACCCAGGCGCGGCTCTCGGCGACGCGGGCCGGCTCTCGGGTGTTGCGCAGTTCGGCGATCGCGGTCGCCCTCAGCAGGCGCCGCGCTCCGGTGATGCCGGGGACGTACAGGCGCGCCCCCTCGGACCGCACGGCCTCCGCCATCTCCGACACGATCGCCTCGGGTACGGGGCGGCCGGTGAACGGCAGCCTGCTGGAGTGCCGGCGCCCGATGGCGTCGTACAGCTCCCTCGTCCACGGGTCGGGTTCCTCACCGTGACCGGTCAGCGCCACCTCGGCCAGCAGGTCCCGGTCGGTCGGGTCGGGCAGCAGCCGCACCGCGGGCTGCCGGCCCTGGTGCCGTGCGGCGACCCGGAGGTTGTACAGGGCCGCGCCCACCGACAGATGCTGCGCGCAGCGGTTCGGGTCGGTGCGCGGCAGCGCCCGCTCGGGGACGGCGCGGACCTGGAGGATGCCGGTCGCCACGTCGAGGCGGAACCGCCAGGGCTGGGTGTTGTGGATGGACGGTGCCGCCGTCGCCGCGGCCAGCAGCGTCTCCAGGGCGGCGGCGTCGATGTCCGGTGCGCGCATGATGCCTCCTGTCAGGTGGACGGCAGGGCGGTGGCGACGAGGACGACGCCCACCGAGCCGACGAGCGAGGTGACCGCCAGGGCCCTGGCCAGTTCCGTACGGCCTTTGGAGTGGGCCCAGCCGTGGGCGGCGGCGACCAGCATGACCGCGACGAACAGGCCGAGCTTGGTCGCCAGGGTGCGTCCGTAGCCGGGTTCGGCGAGCGAGGACCAGGTGACGCCCTTGTGCCAGGCCATCGCCCAGCCGGTGCCCAGTTGCACCGGCAGGAAGACGGCGCCCGTGAGCATCCCGAAGCGGCGCCCCGCCGACGCGGCGAACCGGTCCCTGGGCTCCTCGTCGAGCATCCGGCGGGCCAGCGGCAGCACCAGCAGGGACAGGGCGAGCTGGCCGCCGACCCAGAGCACCGCTCCGATGACGTGGGCGAACCGCACCAGCGACCACAGGGTGATCCCGTCCATCACTTCACCTCCACCACGCCGTGGGCACCGGACTCCATGTGGACCATGTCGTGGTCGACGAAGGAGTAGTGGCCGGCCGCCGGGAAGACCGTCTCCACGAAGCCGCCCTGCGCCGGGGCCAGATCGAGCACCTGCGACCCGCCCGGCTGTCCGGGCCTCAGGGTGTAGGCGCCCTCCTTGTACACGGTGTCGAAGACGGTACCGACGACGTGGAAGGCGATTCCGTCGGCCGGTCCGGCGGCGACGACCCAGAACCGCGCCCGGTCGCCGGCCTTCGCGGTCAGCGGCGCGGCGGCGTACTGGGCGGCGACGCCGTTGAACGCCCAGGCGTCCGGCTTCCCCTCGCGCATCTTGGCGACCTGCGCCGCGCTGCCCGGCGTGCCGAGGTACAGCTCCGAGGAGACCAGCACGTACTCGTGGTCCACCGCGGGCAGGCCGGGCGGGTCGATGACGACGGCGCCGAACATGCCGTTGCCCATGTGCTGGAGCATCGGCGCGGTGCTGCAGTGGTACAGCCAGGCGCCGGCGCGCTCGGCGCGGAAGCGGTAGACGAGGCGTTCGCCGGGCTGGAGGGTGCGCATGGCTCGGTCCGGGGACAGGGAGCCGGCGTGGAAGTCGATGCCGTGGCCCATCCCGGTGTCGTCGTTGACGAGGGTGATCTCGAAGACGTCACCCACCTTGCCGCGCAGCGTGGGGCCGGGGGCGGTGCCGCCGAAGGTCCACCGCTGCTGGAACACGCCCGGGGCGACCTCCACCTTCGTGTGGGCGGCGTGCAGTTCGATCCTGTGCACGGTCTCGTCGCTCGCGGCGGGCAGGGTGGCGGAGCGCGGCTTCCAGCCGCTGGAGAAGCCGGCGCCGAGGTCCAGGCCGCCGGTGCCGGTCGTGCCGGAGGCGTGACCCGAGTGGTCCATGCCGTCCATGGATCCGTCCGTGCCGCCCGCCTCCACGGTGCCGGAGGCGGCGCCGGTCACCACGATGTCGAGGGTCATGCCGGCCGCGCGGTGGCCCGGGACGGTGCACCAGGCCGCGAGGTCGGCGGTGACCACCCCGACGTGCAGGGTGGCGGTCCTTCCCTCGGCGAGCCTGGGTGTGGAGGCGCCGCCCTCCACCTTGAGGTCGTGGCGCATGGCGTCCTGATTGGTGACCTTCAGCCGCAGGTCGGTGCCCTTGGGGACCTCGACGCGGTTGGGGGTGATCCGCATGTTCCGGAGCGACACGCTCACGGTGCGGGTCCCGGTGGCGGACACCGCCCCGCCGCCGGCGGCCTGCTCACCGGTCGTGCCGGTGCCGCCGTTCACCACGAGGACGGCGAGGAGGACCAGCACCGCGCCGGCCGCCGACCCCACGGCGAGGGGCCGCCGACGGGCCGCGGCGGCCCGGTCGCCGACCCGGCCGAGCACCGTGACCACCAGGGCGAGGAACACGCACCCTGCCAGCGCGGCCAGCACCGTGCCGACGGTGCCGGCGAGGCCCGGCAGCGGGAGGACGAGGAGCGCCACGGCGAGGTTGAGCACCACCGCGCGGGGCAGCCACCGCCGCTCCAGGACCGTACGCAGCTCCGTGCGGTTCTTCGGTCCCCTGCTCAGCACGATCGGGAGCAGATAGGTCAGCGCCCCCATCAGCACCTGGGCGACGAAGCCGACGAGGAACAGCGGCAGGAGGGAGTCGAAGACGGCCCCCGCGTCCGCGAGGGGCCGCACGGCGAGGGAGACCAGGTCCACGGCCACGCCGATCAGCAGCCACACCGCCGCGCCCGCGAGTGCCGCCGCGGCGGCCGCCGACACGGGCCGCCGCCTGCGGACGGTGCCGGCGAACAGCCGTACCGCGTAGCCCGCGGCGACGGCGTACACGGCGACCCCGGCCGCGGCCGGCCGGCCCCAGCCCGCCGCCAGTGAGCCGGCGGCGAGCGTCAGTCCGGTGCCGGTGAGCCACAGGACCCGCCGGGCCACCCTGGTCGTCGGCTCCGCCATCCGCACGCCCAGGACGGTCGGCCAGAGCATGAACAGGGTGCCGAGGACCGGCAGTCCGATCCAGCCGAGCAGCATCAGATGGACGTGGGCCATCCGCAGCCCGGCGTAGTGGGAGGGGCCCGCGGTGCCGGTGGCCAGCAGCCAGCCCACCACGGCCCCGGCGATCAGGGCGGGCGGGGCGGCCTTGTAGTAGGCGGCGACCGGCCTGAGCCGTCCGCCCAGCGCGCCCCGGCCCATCCGGGTCAGCGCCACCAGGTGGGCGGCGACGGCGGCGACGAGCAGCAGGCAGGCGGCGCCGGTCAGCGGCGCGATCCCGGCCCACACGCCGGTGAGGACGCCGACGACCGCCACGTTGACGGCGGCCAGCCGGAGGTCGCTCCAGCGCTCGTCGGGCAGCTTGGCGTGCAGCAGGGCGACCACGAAGTGCTCGCTCCAGACCAGGACGGCGGTCGTGGCGGCGCCGAGCAGGAAGAGGTGGATCGCCAGCCAGCGGGCCACCGGCAGCGACTGCTGCGCGGTCGCCGCGAGCAGGGCCAGGCCGATCCACGCCGCGACCACGAGGTGGGCGCGCAGATGCCGGGCCCGCACGCCGGAGGGCTTGAACCGGCTGCGGTAGGGACCGTCGGCCGTCTTGGAAGCTCCGTCCCCGTCCCGCGGCCCGCCGGGCCCCTTCGGCCCGGAACCCTTCGGTCCGGATTCCTTCGGCGCGGGCGTCTTCGGCGCGGGTTCCCTCGTGGCGGGCTGCCCCGCACCGGATTCCTCCGCGTCCGCCGCCTGCTGCCGGAGGGCCAGATGCCTGAGGGTCCGCTCCTTGAGGGCCTGCTGCCTGGCCGTGTGGCCCGGCACCGCTGGGGGCTCCGGCCGTGCCGGGGGCCCTGGTTCGATGTTCACACCGCTCCTCGTCCTCGCACCGGGCCCGTGGTGCCCAGCAGCGCCTCCACCTCGTCCCGGTAGGGGAAGGACCCCGGCCGGTAGCCGCACCACGGTTCCTCGGCGAACGCGTCGCCCGTGACGCCGTACGCCCGTGAGCGCGAACCGCCGCAGATCCGGCGGAACTCGCACTGGCCGCACCGGCCGCCCAGACGGTCGGGGTCGCGCAGGCCGGTGAACAGCTCGGAGGTGCGGTAGATGTCGGTCAGGGGCCTGGTCCGCACGCTGCCCGCGTCCAGCGGCAGGAAGCCGCTGGGGTGCACGGTGCCGGTGTGCGAGACGAAGACGAAGCCGCGCCCGGCGTTGACGTCGAGGGGCGGGCGCCGGGTGCGGCGCTCACCGCGGTCCAGGCCGAGTTCGGCGGTCCGCTCCCGCAGGCTCGCGTAGAGCGGACCGAGTCCCAGCACCGCGACGTGGTCGTCGCCGGCGTCCTCGATGATCCGGCGCTGGACGGCGACCCGGCGGAAGTGGTGGGCCTCGGTGGTCTTGGCGGGGACGGTCAGCCCGATGTCGTACACGAAGTTCAGTACGTCCTCGGTCTGCTCCGGGGTGAGTACGCCGAGCCGGCGGCCGCGTCCGGTGGGGACGAGGAAGAAGGCGCTCCACAGCATGGCGCCGTGCTCGCGCACGAGCCGGACGACGTCGGGCAGGTCGTGCAGGTTGTGCGGGGTGACGGTGGTGTTGATCTGGACCTTCATGCCGAGTGCGCGCGCGGTGTCCCAGGCGTCGAGGGTCCAGCGGTAGACGCCGGGGACGCCTCGGAACCCGTCGTGGAGCTCGGGGGTGGAGGCGTCCAGGCTGAGGGAGAGCCCGCGCGCGCCGGCCTCGTGCACCTCGCGCAGCCGGTCGGCGGTCAGGGTGGGGGTGCCGGACGGGGAGACCGCGACGGGCACGCCCACCTCGCCGCCGTAGGCGATGAGTTCGAGCAGGTCGGGGCGCTGGAAGGGGTCGCCGCCGGTGATGACGAAGAGCGGGGAGGGGCTGCCGAACGCGGCCACCTGGCGCAGCAGGTCCTTGGCGGCCCGGGTGTCCAGCTCCCGCGGATCACGGTTCGGGACGGCGTCGGCGCGGCAGTGCAGACACGCCAGCGGGCAGGCACGCGTCGACTCCCAGATGACGATGAACGGCCGGTCGGACGCGTCCTGGTGCTGCCGCCGGACCACGCGGCCGGCCGGCCGGGCCTCGGGCTCGCTCATCGCCGCGCCCCCGGAGTGTGTCCGGCCGCCCGGGCGTCAGGGCTGACGTGCGGGGCGGCCGGACGGTGACCGGTCCGGGCCGTACGACACACCTGCCGCGGGCCGGGACGGGGGATTGGGCCGGGCGGGTGCCCGTTGCGGTCGTACACGGTGGTACCTCCGGATCGGTCGCTGCCAGCATGCGGCTCCGCTCCCCCCGGCCACGTCGGCCGATGGGCCCAGGTCGTGGGGCCGAAAGGCCCTGTTCGGGGCGGACGCCCGGGCCGGACGGGCGTCGCGTCCGGGACCTTCGGCCCCAGAGGAAACCCGGCATTGTTTCTAGCGTTCCGTCCATGGAGAACGACGAGACCGCGGTCCCCCCGGGTGCCGCTCCCGGACAGGGCTGGCCGCTGGCCGCCCGCAGGCTGCTGACGCGCCGCGAGGTGGCGGCAGACGGGCGTTCGGTGATCACCGAGGGCGACCCGAAGTGGGAGAGCTTCTACCGGGACCGCTGGTCCCACGACAAGGTGGTGCGCTCCACCCACGGGGTCAACTGCACGGGCTCCTGCTCGTGGATGGTGTACGTCAAGGACGGCATCATCACCTGGGAGCACCAGGCGACCGACTATCCGTCGATCGGTGCGGACTGCCCCGAGTACGAGCCGCGCGGCTGCCCGCGCGGCGCCTCGTTCTCCTGGTACACGTACTCGCCCAGCCGGGTCCGCTACCCGTACGTGCGGGGTGTGCTGCTGAAGATGTGGCGCGAGGCGCGCCGCCGGCTCGGTGACCCGGTCGCGGCCTGGGCGGAGATCACCGGTGACCCGGCGAAGGCGCGGGCCTACAAGCGGGCGCGCGGCAAGGGCGGGCTGGTGCGCGCCGAGTGGGACGAGGTGACGGAGCTGGTCGCCGCCGCCCAGGTGCACACCATCAAGAAGTACGGCCCGGACCGGGTGGCCGGCTTCTCGCCGATCCCGGCGATGTCGATGGCGTCGTTCGCGGCGGGCTCGCGGTTCATGTCGCTGATCGGCGGGACGCTGCTGTCGTTCTACGACTGGTACGCGGACCTTCCCGTCGCCTCCCCACAGGTGTTCGGCGACCAGACGGACGTGCCGGAGGCCGCCGACTGGTGGAACGCCGGCTATCTGATCATGTGGGGTTCCAACATCCCGGTCACCCGGACCCCGGACGCGCACTTCCTGACCGAGACCCGCTACAACGGCACGAAGGTCGTCGCGGTCAGCCCCGACTACGCCGACAACGTCAAGCACGCCGACGAGTGGATGGCCCCGCACCCGGGGACCGACGGCGCGCTGGCGATGGCCATGGGGCACGTGATCCTGCGCGAGTTCCTGGTCGACCGCGAGGTGCCCTACTTCCAGCGGTATCTGCGGACGTACACCGACGCGCCGTTCCTGATCACCCTGCGCGAGCACGCGGACGGCCTGGTGCCTGACGGGTTCCTGACCGCCGCCGACCTCGGCCGCGACGAGGAGAACGCCCAGTTCAAGACCGTCCTTCTGGACCGGGCCACCGGCGAACCGGTGGTCCCCGGCGGCTCGCTCGGTTTCCGGTGGGGGGAGACCGAGCGGGGCCGCTGGAACCTCGACCTGGGCGACGTCGAGCCCGAACTGAGCCTGCTGGAGCGGGCCGAGGACACCGTCGCGGTCGCGCTGCCCCGGTTCGACGAGGGCGCGACCGAGGGCGGTTCCGTGATGGTGCGCGGGGTTCCGGTCCGCCGCGTCGGCGGCCGGCTCGTCACCACCGTCTTCGACCTGATGCTCGCCCAGTACGGTGTCGAGCGGCCCGGGCTGCCGGGCACCTGGCCGTCGTCCTACGACGACGCCGCCGAGCCGTACACGCCCGCCTGGCAGGAGACCATCACCTCGGTGCCGGCCGAGCAGGCGGCCCGGATCGCCCGCGAGTTCGCCCGCAACGCCGAGCGGACGAACGGCCGGTCGATGATCGCGATGGGCGCGGGCACCAACCACTGGTTCCACTCGGACACGATCTACCGCGCGTTCCTGGCGCTCACCACGATGACCGGCTGCCAGGGCGTCAACGGCGGCGGCTGGGCGCACTACGTCGGGCAGGAGAAGGTCCGCCCCCTGACCGGCTTCCAGCACCTGGCCTTCGCCTTCGACTGGCAGCGGCCCACCCGGCACATGGCCGGCACCTCCTACTGGTACCTGAACACCGACCAGTGGCGGTACGAGGCGTTCGGCCCCGATGAGCTGGCCTCTCCGCTCGGTGAGGGCCGCTTCAAGGGGCAGGCGTTCGCCGACTGCCTGGCGCAGGCGGTCCGGCTGGGCTGGACGCCGGGCCACCCCGGGTTCAACCGCAACCCGCTGGACCTCGCCGACGAGGCCGCCGCGGCCGGGCGCCCGGTCGCCGACCACATCGTCGACGAACTCACGTCGGGACGGCTGAAGTTCGCCGCCGAGGACCCCGACGACCCGGCGAACTTCCCCCGGGTGCTCACCGTCTGGCGGGCGAACCTGCTCGGCTCCTCGGGCAAGGGCAGCGAGTACTTCCAGCGTCACCTGCTCGGCACCGACCACGCCGTGCGCAGCGAGGAGGCCCCGCCCGAGGCCCGCCCGAAGGACGTGGTGTGGCGGGAGGAGGCCCCGGAGGGCAAGCTCGACCTGCTGGTCACCATGGACTTCCGGATGACGTCGACCACCCTGCACTCGGACGTGGTGCTGCCCGCGGCGACCTGGTACGAGAAGGACGACCTGTCCAGCACGGACATGCACCCCTTCGTGCACGCCTTCACCCCGGCGATCGCCCCGCCCTGGCAGGCCCGTACCGACTACGACTCGTTCCTGGCGATCGCGGACCGGTTCAGCGAGCTGGCCCGCGAGCACCTGGGGACGCGCACCGACGTGATGACCGTTCCCCTGACGCACGACACCCCCGACGAACTCGCCCAGCCGGGCGGGGTCGTACGGGACTGGAAGTACGGGGAGTGCGAGCCGGTACCGGGCCGCACGATGCCGAAACTGGTCACCGTGGAGCGCGACTTCGGGGCGGTCGCCGAGAAGATGCGGGCCATCGGTCCCCTCCTCGACACCCTGGGCACCACCACGAAGGGCGTGACCGTCAAGCCGGACCGGGAGCTGGACGAACTGCGCCGGCGCAGCGGCACCGTCCGTGACGGGGTGGGCGCCGGGCGTCCCTCGCTGGCCACCGCGACCGACATGTGCGAGGCGATCCTCGCGCTGTCGGGCACGACCAACGGGCGGCTGGCGACGGAGGGTTTCCGGGAGCTGGAGCGGCAGACCGGCAGTGAGGGCATGGTCGAGCTGGCCTCGGAGCGGGAGGCGGAGCGGATCACGTTCGCCGACACGCGGACGCAGCCCCGGGCGGTCATCACCTCGTACGAGTGGTCGGGTTCGGAGGCCGGCGGGCGCCGCTACTCGCCGTTCGTCATCAACGTCGAGCACCGCAAGCCCTGGCACACCCTCACCGGCCGCCAGCACTTCTTCGTCGACCACGACTGGATGGCGGAGCTGGGCGAGCAACTGCCCGTCTTCCGGCCTCCGCTGGACGCCCGCCGCCACTACGGGGACGAGCATCTGCACGACGGCCGCGCGGAGGTGACGGTGCGCTATCTGACGCCGCACTCCAAGTGGTCCATCCACTCCGAGTACCAGGACAACGCCTACATGCTCGCGCTGTCCCGCGGCGGCCCGGTGATCTGGATGTCCACCGCCGACGCCGAGAAGATAGGCGTCAAGGACAACGAGTGGATCGAGGCCTACAACCGCAACGGCGTCGTCGCCGCCCGGGCCGTGGTCACGCACCGGATGCCCGAGGGCACCGTGTACATGTACCACGCCAAGGACCGCACGGTGAACGTCCCGAAGACCGAGGTCAGCGGGAAGCGCGGCGGCATCCACAACTCCCTGACGCGGCTGCTGCTCAAACCGACCCATCTCGCGGGCGGCTACGCCCAGTTCACCTACGCCTTCAACTACTACGGCCCGACCGGCAACCAGCGCGACGAGGTCACCGTCATCCGTCGCCGCGCCCAGAGTGTGGAGTACTGACATGCCCCGTGGCGAAGCCCCCGCCCGGCGGGTGATGGCCCAGGTCGCGATGGTGATGAACCTCGACAAGTGCATCGGGTGCCACACCTGTTCGGTCACCTGCAAGCAGACGTGGACCAACCGCACCGGCGTCGAGTACGCCTGGTTCAACAACGTCGAGACCAAGCCCGGCGTCGGCTACCCGCGCCGGTACGAGGACCAGGAGCAGTGGAAGGGCGGCTGGATGCTGGACCGGCGCGGCCGGCTGGTGCTGCGCTCCGGTGGCCGCGTCCGGCGGCTGATGTCGCTGTTCTCCAACCCCGACCTGCCGAGCATCGAGGACTACTACGAGCCGGTCACCTACGACTACGACACCCTGGTCAACGCCCCAGCCGGGCAGGACGTCCCGGTGGCCCAGCCCCGCTCGGTCCTCACCGGCAAGCCCACCGCCATCACCTGGGGCGCCAACTGGGAGGACGGCCTCGGCGGCGCCCCCGAGAACGCGGGCGCGGACCCGAACCTCACCGGGGAGTGGGCCGAGAAGGTCAAGTTCGAGTTCGAGCAGACCTTCCTCTTCCACCTCCCCCGGCTGTGCGAGCACTGCCTCAACCCGGCCTGCGTGTCCGCCTGTCCGTCCGGCGCCATGTACAAGCGGGTCGAGGACGGCATCGTCCTGGTCGACCAGGACAAGTGCCGCGGCTGGCGGATGTGCGTCACGGCATGCCCGTACAAGAAGGTGTACGTCAACCACGCCACCGGCAAGGCCGAGAAGTGCACCTTCTGCTTCCCGCGCATCGAGGCGGGCCAGCCCACCGTCTGCTCGGAGACCTGCGTCGGCCGGCTGCGCTACCTCGGCCTGATCCTCTACGACCCCGACCAGGTCGGCGAGGCGGCGGCCACCCCGGACGAGAAGGACCTGCTGGACGCCCAGCGCCGTGTCTTCCTCGACCCGTCCGATCCGCAGGTCGTCGCGGACGCCCGCGCCTCGGGCATCCCCGAGGACTGGCTGACGGCCGCCCGCCGCTCCCCGGTGTACGCGCTGGTCTCCCAGTACAAGGTGGCGCTGCCGCTGCACCCGGAGTACCGCACGCTGCCGATGGTCTGGTACGTGCCGCCGCTGTCCCCGGTGCTGGACGCCGTGGACGCGGCGGGCGGCGACCAGGACGACCCGGACCACGTCTTCGCCGCCGTCACCCGGCTGCGCATCCCCCTGGAGTACCTGGCGGAACTGTTCGCCGCCGGGGACACCGACGTGGTGGCCGGCGTGCTGATGAAGCTCACCGCCCTGCGCTCGTACATGCGTGAGCGCACCCTCGGCGAGGAGGGGGACGAGGCAGTGCTCAAGGCCGTCGGGCTCACCGCGCGCGAGGCCGAGGACATGCACCGGCTGCTCGCCGTCGCCAAGTACCAGGACCGGTACGTGGTGCCCGCCGCGCACAAGGAGGACGCCGCGGCCCTGAGCGCGCTGGAGGACCGCTGCCCGGTGGAGACCTCCGGCGACGACCCGGCCGCCGGCGGCAAGGTCATGCTCGGCATCCCCACCCTGCGCCGCCGCACACCCGACCCGGCGCCCGGCGCCGCCCACCCGGGAGGTACCCCGTGAGCCCGCTGCCCTCCGCCCTGCGCCGGCCCCTGCGGGCCCGGGTCCGCCCCGCCGCCCGCCGGGCGGCGGCCCTCACCCCGGAGGAGACCCGAGAGCGGGCCCTGATGCTGCGGCTGCTGTCGCTGCTCGTGCAGTACCCAGACGCCGAACTCGAGGCCGCCCGGCCGGTGCTGACGGCGACCGCGCTGGCCCTGCCGCCCTCTCCCGCGGCCGAGCACGTGCGCGCGTTCACCGGGTGGTTCACCGAGCAGGACGCCGAGGTGCTGGAGAAGCACTACGTCGAGATGTTCGACCTTCGCCGCAAGAGCAGCCTCTACCTGACCTACTACCTGCACGGCGACACCCGCCGCCGCGGCATGGCCCTGCTCACCCTGGCCCAGCGCTACCGGGCCCTCGGGTGGGAGAACGGCGGCGGCGAACTCCCCGACCACCTGCCGGTGGTGCTGGAGTTCGCGGCGCTCGCCGGGCCGGGAGCGGGCGAGGCCCCGCTGCGGCAGCACCGGCGCGGTCTCGAACTGATCCAGCACGCGCTGACCACCGCGGACTCCCCCTACCGGCATCTGCTCGCGGCGCTGCTCACCCTGCTGCCGCCGGCCACCGACGCGGACCGCGAGGCGGTGGCCCGGCTCGCCGCCGAGGGCCCGCCCGCCGAGGACGTCGGCCTCGACCCGTACGCGGGCGGCGCGTTCGCCCCGCCGGGCACCTTCGTCCCCCCGGAGCTGGCGGCGCCGACCCTCGCACCGCCGCCCGGCGCCCCGTCCGCCTCATCCTGCGGGTCGCACGCACACTCCGCACCCCACACCCACTCCGCACCTCACACACCCGGCGCACCTCACGCGCCAGCACAACCGACCGGAGACCACCGATGAACTCCCCGGGAGCAGAACTCCTGTTGTGGGTCGCCTTCCCCTACGCGTGCCTCGCCGTGTTCGTCGTCGGGCACGTCTGGCGCTACCGGCAGGACCAGTTCGGCTGGACCTCCCGCACCAGCCAGCTGCTCGAGCGGCGCTGGCTGCGCTGGGGCAGCCCGCTGTTCCACCTCGGCGCCTTCGCCGTGATCGGCGGCCACGTGGTGGGGCTGGCGGTGCCCGCCTCCTGGACGGAGGCCGTCGGCATCAGCGAGCACACCTACCACACCACGGCCGTCTGGCTCGGCTCGGTGGCCGGGGTGGCGATGGTCACCGGGCTCGGCATGCTGTGCGCCCGCCGGCTGCTGACGCCCCGGATCCGGCCCACCACCGACCGCACCGACAAGGTGCTGTTCCCGCTGCTGGCCGCGACGGTGCTGCTCGGCATCACCGCGACCAGTGTCCACAACGTGCTCGGCGGCGGCTACGACTACCGGTCCACCGTCTCCGTGTGGTTCCGCGGGATCTTCACCCTGCGGCCGGACCCGGACGCGATCTCCTCCGCGCCCCTGCTCTTCCAGCTGCACGCGCTCACCGCCTGCCTGCTCTTCGCGGCCTGGCCGTTCACCCGGCTCGTGCACGTGTGGAGCGCCCCGGTCGGCTATCTCGCCCGCCCGTACGTGGTCTACCGGCGCCGCACCGCCGCCCCCGCGGCGACCGGGCCCCGGGGCCGCGGCTCGGGCCGCCGGGTCGCCTGACCCCCGGCCGCGCGCCCCGGACAGCGCGGCACCCCTGACCCGTCGGACGTACGGGCCAGCGGTGCCGCGCTGTCCGCTGTCACGCAGTCCGCAGTCCGCAGTACGGGAGGGCGGAGAGCGGCCGGGGGCGGCGGAGAGGGCGGGACGGCCGGGAGGGCGGGACCGGCGGGGACCCGGGCAAGGGGAAGGGCGTGCCTTCCGCCGGGAGGCGGGAGACACGCCCTGGGGCGAGGCCGTCAGCGCCGGTCCTCGCCCTGCGACGCCAGCGCCTCCGCGGTGGCCATCAGCGCCGCGCCGACGCCGGTCAGCAGGGAGCCGAGGCCGATGACCAGCGTGGTGAGGTGCCACGCCTGGTAGGCGGACATCAGCGAGCCGCGCAGCGACTCCCCCATGAACGCGGTCTGCCGCAGCCGGGACAGCTTCTCGTCGTCGTCACCCGCGGCGTACAGCTCCTCGGTGATCTCCGCGTACGTGCGGCCGCCGGTGGCGTGCGCGAGGTGGTCCTTGATCAGCTCGGCGTAGGCGTGCGCCTCCGGTCCGGTCTCCACCCGCCGGCCCGCGTACGCGGTGAGTCCGGCGGGCAGTCCCCGGCCGGGGAACGTGATCTTCTGGGCGGCCAGTTCTCCGCGGATCTCCTCGCGTCCGCCGCGGCCGCGCCACAGCATGACCGGACCGGCCACGGTCAGAGCCGCGCCGACCAGCCCCACCAGGGCCCCGGTCCCGCGATGCGCATCGTGCATGACGTGCCTTCCTCCGTGTTCGCGTGCGTACGTCTACATCTGTACCCGCATGTGCCGGTGACGGCCGGTCAGCGGTGGCTGAGGCGCAGCCGCCAGTCCCGCGGGCCGCGCTCCAGGTAGGTGACCTCGAACCGGCCGGGGTGGCGCTGTTCGATCTGGGCGAGCAGCGGGACGGGGTCGTGCGGGGCGACCAGCACCAGGGCGCTGCCGGACGGTACGGCGTCGAGGGCGCCGAAGACGGTGGCGTGCCGGATGGCGTGCGGGACCTCCCGGACGTCCAGCTCGGGCTCGGGCTCCTCGTCGCCGGCTCCGCAGGCGCACCCTCCGCAGCAGGCCTCGGCGTCCTCCTCGTCGTCCGGGGCGTCCCGCTCCGTCCGGGCGGGCCCGGACGCGGCGAGGGCCTCGCGCATGTCGCCGAGGAGAGCGGCCAGGGAGACGCCGGGGGTCACCGCGAGCAGCGGGAGCACCAGGCCGTTCTCCTTCGCCACGTGCTCCTCGAAGAGCACCTGGAGGGCGCGGGCCTCGGTCGCCGCGGCGGTGGGTCCCGTGGTGGTGCGCAGGGCGTCGACGAGGCCGATGAGGCAGTGGTGTTCGGCGATCAGGCTCTCGACGAGCAGCCGGGCGTCCACGGTGCCGTGGGCGGCGCGGTAGAGCGTCTCCTCCTCGG
Source organism: Streptomyces sp. NPDC008313 (assembly GCF_042956125.1). NCBI lineage: Bacteria > Bacillati > Actinomycetota > Actinomycetes > Kitasatosporales > Streptomycetaceae > Streptomyces > Streptomyces sp. NPDC008313. The sequence continues at coordinate 76,516 of NZ_JBIBFR010000010.1, read as the reverse complement.
CGGTGGCGTGCGGCAGGATCTCCCGGTCGCAGAAGTCCACGAGGCCGTCACGGATGCGGCCGGCCGTGGCGGGGTCGCGGTCCGCGGCGGTGATCAGCATCGCCACGCGTCCGGCGAGTTCGCCCGCGAGACGGGCGTGATGGGTCTCGACGGCCTCTACGGCCGCCGCCTCCTTCGGGTCCGACGCGAGGGTGAGAGCGTTCATGGTGGTGCCTCCAGCTGATTCGGCCGGTCGGTCGACCGGCGCGGGCTGTGTACGGCCGTCCGCCGCGTCCGGGGCGTACCGGGGTGTGCCGGGTGACCGGCAGGGACCGGGGGGCGCCCGGCCGGGCCGACGGAGCGGGCACCGGAACGGAGGCGTCGGGGTCGCGTGTCCGGCCGCCGCGAGGCGACCGGACATGAACGGCCCGGGAGGTACGCCGCGTCCGCCTCGGCCCTCGGTGAGAGAAGACACGGGCAGCGGCCCGACGCGGCGGTCCGTGTCACCTCCCGGCCGGTCACTGGCCAGTATCACGGCGCCGCGGGCGCCGGCACCGGGGCCGAGCGGACCTTCCCCCTGGGCCGCTCGTCCCCTCTCGGCCCCCGGGGCGGGGCCGACCGGCGGTCCGGGTGGGGCGCTTCGGCCCCGGTGCCGGCGCGCGGGCCCGTCTAGCGTTCCCGTGCATGGACCACGACGGACGCACCGACGTGCCGGCGCCGCCGCGCCGGTGTGCCCGTCGACCGGCCGCGGAAGGACGACGCACGTGATCTTCGAAGACCTCCGCACGGCCTGGCGCAAGGATCCGGCGCTGCGCGGCGCGCACGCCGTCGAGGTGCTGCTGTATCCGGGGCTGTGGGCGATCTGGGCACACCGGGTCGCCCATCGGCTGCACCGGCTCGGCATGCCGCTGGTGCCGAGGTTCCTGTCGCAGGTGTCCCGCGCGGCGACCGGGATCGAGATCCACCCGGGCGCCGTCATCGGCCGCCGCTGCTTCATCGACCACGGCATGGGCGTGGTCATCGGCGAGACCGCCGTGCTCGGCGACGACGTGATGCTGTACCACCGCGTGACCCTCGGCGGCACCGGCTGGTGGGCCGCGCCCGTCGCGGGCGGGCGGCGGCATCCGGTCGTCGGAGACCGGGTCGTCCTCGGTGTGGGATCGACGGTGCTGGGGCCGGTGCGGGTCGGCCACGACTCGGTCGTCGGCGCGCACGCCCTCGTCGTCCGGGACGTCCCCGCCCACTCCACCGTGCGTGCCGCGCTGCCGGACACCATCACCCGCGTCCCCGACGCACCACGGCCCCTCGACGAGGGGCCCTCTTCGGAAAATGAGGACGAGCATGACGGCGATTCATCCCTCCATCACGGCGCTGATCGGCCGAACCCCGCTGGTGGCGCTGTCCCGGTACGGTGACGGCCTTCCGGCGCGGCTCGTCGCCAAGCTGGAGTCCGCCAACCCGGGCGGCAGCGTCAAGGACCGCATCGCGCTCGCCATGATCGAGGACGCGGAGGCCACCGGGGCGCTCCGGCCCGGCCAGCACATCGTGGAGCCGACCAGCGGCAACACCGGCATCGGTCTCGCCCTGGTCGCCGCCGCCAAGGGATACCCGGTGGTCTTCACGATGCCGGAGAGCATGAGCGTCGAACGGCGGAAGCTGCTGGGCGCGTACGGGGCCGAGCTGGTCCTGACCCCGGCGGCCGAGGGCATGGCGGGCGCGATCCAGCGGGCGGAGACGCTGGCCGAGCGGCGCGGCTGGTTCATGCCGCAGCAGTTCCGCAATCCGGCCAACCCCGACGCGCACCGCCGGACCACCGCTCAGGAGATCTGGCAGGACACCGCCGGGCGGGTCGACGTCCTGGTGGCCGGGGTCGGCACCGGCGGCACCGTGACGGGCGTGGGCCGGGTGCTCCGGGAGAAGAAGCCCGACGTCACCGTGGTGGCCGTGGAACCGGCCGAGTCGGCCGTGCTGTCGGGCGGTTCCGCGGGCCCGCACCGGATCCAGGGGCTCGGCGCGGGCTTCGTCCCCGACGTCCTCGACCCGGAGGTGTACGACAGCGTGTGCCGGGTGTCCCTCGCCCAGGCGCAGGCCGCGTCCCGCCGGCTGGCCCGTACGGAGGGCATCCTCGCGGGCGTCTCCGGCGGGGCCGCCCTGCACGCCGCCGCCACGCTGGCGCAGCGGCCCCGGCACCGGGACGCGCTGATCGTCGTCGTGCTGCCCGACACCGGGGAGCGGTACCTGAGCACCGACCTGTTCCCGCCCGTCGCGGAGCGCCGTCCGTGACCGCGCCCGTCGCACGGCCCGCGCCGCCGGTCCCGCCGTCCCCGCCGGTCCGCGGGCAGGGGCGGCGGGCCGGCCTGCTGATGACCGTGACCGGTCTCGTCGGCTGGCTGGCCTCCTTCCAGCTCACCCTGGACGACTGGCGCGTCCTGAAGGACCCGTCCTACCGGCCGCCGTGCAACATCAGCCCGGTCATCAGCTGCGGCAGCGTCATGTCCAGCGCCCAGGGCAGCGTGTTCGGCTTCCCCAACATGCTGCTCGGCCTCGGCGCGTTCGCCGCCGTCGTGGCCCTCGGTCTGGCCGTGGCCACCGGGTCCCGGCTGCACCGGGGGCTGTGGCTCGGGCTGAACGCCGGGGCGCTCGCCGGGGTGGTGTTCGTCCACTGGCTGATCGTCCAGTCGCTGTACGAGCTGAACCGGCTCTGCCCGTACTGCGGCGTGGTCTGGGTCGCCACCATCGCCCTGTTCTGGGGCGTGACCCTGCACAACCTCCGGCACGGCGTCATCCCCGTACCGGCGCGCTGCCGCATGGCGCTGCGCCTGGTGCTGGAGACGCACTGGATGCTGCTCGGCGGCTGGTACGCCGTCATCGCGCTGCTCGTCCTCACCCGCTTCTGGACGTACTGGAGCACCTTGCTCTGAGGGGGCCGCCCGGCCCTTCCCCCCGGGCCGTTCGGCCCCGTCACACCGGCGGAACGCCTGGTTAGGTTTACCTCAGTAAGGCCGACGGCCCACACCACGGCGTGTGGCGAGGGGCGGCAGGAAGCGAGGCACCAAGATGACGACGACGGACCACGGCCGGCCGGGCGGGCAGGCGGCGCCGGTACCCGGAGAGGGACTGGACACCGCGCGGATGCCCGGCCACTGGCTCCTGGCCCGGCTGGGCAAGCGCGTCCTGCGCCCCGGCGGGGTGGAGCTGACGGACTGGATGCTGGGCGCGCTGCGCATCGGCCGTGACGACCGCGTCGTGGAGCTGGCCGCCGGGCTGGGAGCCACCGCCCGGCGCACCCTCGGCCATGGCCCCGCCGCGTACACGGCCGTGGACCGGGACGCGGCCGCGGTGGCGCGCCTCGGAATGCTGACCGGCCCCGGCGGCACCGAGATCTGCGCGGTGCGGGCCGACGCCTCGGACACCGGGATGCCGGGCGGCAGCGCCACCGTCGTGTACGGGGAGGCGATGCTGACGATGCATCCGGAGCCCGCCAAGCGCCGCGTCGTACGGGAGGCGCACCGGCTGATCGCCGACTCCCCCGGCCGCTACGGCGTGCACGAGATGTGCCTGCTGCCCGACGACATCGACCCCGCTCTCGCGGAACGGATCGCCTCCGACCTCAAGGACGCCATCCATGTCGGTGCCCGTCCGCTGACGCCGGACGGCTGGAGCGAGCTGCTCACCGCGGAGGGCTTCACCGTCACCGCCGTCAGGACGGCGCCGATGGCCCTGCTGGAGCCGCGCCGGCTGATCGCCGACGAGGGTCTCGCGGGCGCGCTGCGGATCGTGTTCCGGGCCCTGCGGGACCCCGCCGCCCGGCACCGGGTCCTGCGCATGCGCCGCGCCTTCCGTCACCATCGGGCGCATCTGGGCGCGATCGCCCTGGTCGCCGTCCCCACCACCCCCACGTCCTGAGCCCACGTCCTGAGGAGACACCCCGTGACCGCCACCGACATGCCCCCCGCCGAGACGTCCGCCACCGTGTTCGGCGACCTGGCCGCCGAACTCCCGCTGTCCGAGGACGGCACCCTCAGCCGCGTGCTGTACCGCGACGACCGGGTGCGCGTGGTCGGCTTCTCGTTCGCCGCGGGCGAGGAACTGACCGAGCACACCTCGGCGCTGCCCGTGATCATCCAGGTCGTCCAGGGCCGTCTTGACCTCGTCCTGGGCGACCGGAAGACGCAGGCCGTGCCCGGCACCTGGGTCCACATGCCCGCCCGCATGCCGCACTCCGTGTACGCCGTCGAGCCCTCCGTCATGCTGCTGACCATGCTCGTGGCCGACCGGCCCGGCGCCCCGGCGGCTCCCGCGTCCGACGGCTGAGAGCGGTCCCGGCCGCCGGGCTCAGCCCAGGTCCAGGACGTCCCGCACCGGCCGGCGGGGCGTGGCCGGGCCCTGCGGGCCGTAGCCCAGGCGGAGCACCATCTGGACGCTGCCCCGGCCCGACACCGGGTCGCGGACCAGCGGGCGCAGGCCGGCGCTCTCCAGCGGGTGCGAGGTGAGCGAGGTGGCGAGACCCGCGAGGGTGGCCTCCAGCAGGACGCGTTCCAGGGCCTGCCCCGCGCACAGCCAGTCGGCGGGGGTGTCCTCGGGCGTGCTGAGCACCGCCAGATGCGGGTTCTTCTCGAACGCGGTGCTTCCCCGGTCGGCGACCTGCCTGCGTCCCGCGAAGTCCCGCCACGGGGCGCTCCCGTCCTTCTTGCGCGGCCCGAACGCGTACTCGGGTACGCCGTCGACCGCGGTGTCGGCGTCCGGGCCGAGCCGGGTCCAGCGCTCCAGGTCCTGTCGGGTGCCGGGGTCCAGCGCCTCCTGGTCCTCCGCGTCGTGGACGAGGTCCAGCAGCGACTCGACGTGCCAGGCGCCGGGAAAGACCAGACTCGCCCCCTCCTGTTCGGCGGCCGCCCGAAGGTCGTCCCGTACGTCCTCCGAGAGGTCGGTCTCGGCGAAGGGATGGCGGCTCGTGTGCCGCCGGCGGATCGCCGGGCGCAGCCGGGCGAGGTCGTCCGGGTCCCCCTCGGGCCCGGTGCGTCCGGCGAGGTGGACGGCGGCGAACAGCAGGGGCTCGGCGGGGTCGGGCAGGAGCGTGACCGTGGGGACGAAGCCGGCTCCGGCCGCCGCGACCCGGAGGTTGAACAGGGCGGCTCCGCAGCCGATGTGCAGAGCCCGGTCGCCGGGGTCCGAGCGCGGCATGGCCCGGTCCGCGTCACCGCGCAGCCGCAGGACACCCTCGTCGGCCGCGTACTGGAAGCGCCACGGCTGGGCGTTGTGCATGGACGGGGCCAGCGTGGCCTCGGTGACCAGGGTGACCACCGTCTTCGCGTCGACCTGCCGCATGGGCCCCGCCCTTCCTCGCCGCCGTCACCGGACCCCTCGGGCTCCCCGGGTACCCGGCGTACGGCCGGGCGCACACGCCCTCGCCCGCGCCCCGTGGCCGGCCGGCCACCTCCGATGGCGGAGGACAGCCGGGGGTGTGAGGGTGGAGAGGGGCCTTCACCTTATCCTGGAGCGACAGTGATCATCGGCATCGTCGGCGCGGGGAACATGGCCAGGGGCATCGGCACACGCGTCCTTTCGGGCGGTCACTCCCTGCGGGTGCACGACCGCAACCCCGGCAGGGCGGAGGAACTGGCCGGCGCCCTGTCCGAGGCGGTGGACGGGGCTGACGCGCGGGCGTGCGACGCGGACGGGGCCGCCGCCGCGGACGTCGTGGTGCTCGCTCTGCCCCATCCCGCCGGGCGCGAGGTGGCCGGTTCCCTCGGCTCCGCGCTGTCCGGCACGGTCGTCGTCGACATCTGCAACCCCGTGGACTTCGCCACGTTCGACTCACTGGTCGTACCGCCGGGCACCTCGGCGGCCGAGGAGATCGCGGCCGCCGTACCGCAGGCGCGCGTCGTCAAGGCCTTCAACACCACCTTCGCCGGGCCGCTCGTCACGGGCGTCGTCGCCGGACGGCCCCTGGACGTCTTCGTCGCGGGTGACGACGAGGCCGCCAAGGAGACCGTGTGCGCCCTCGTCACCTCGGGAGGCATGCGCCCCCTCGACGTCGGGCCGCTGCGCCGGGCACGGGAGCTGGAGGGCTTCCAGTTCCTCCACATGGCGTCCCAGGAACGCCTGGGCCTCGGCTGGTCGAGCGCCGTCACCCTCCTCCCCTAGGAAGGGGAGGAGCACGGAGGCGTGCGCCGGTGACGGGCCCGCTGGCGCCGGAGAACGTGAACGAGGTGACCCGTGTGCTGGACCTGAGCGGGGTGTTCGTCAACGGCACGCTCGGTGGGGTCCTGGCCCGCGACCGGCGTCTGGACCTGTTCGGCTTCCTGGCCATCGGCATCGTCTCCGGCCTGGGCGGCGGCATCACCCGCGACGCCCTCCCGGTGCGCGAGGAGACCGGTCTGCCGTACGCGAGCACGGCCGAGGCCGCCGACTCCTCCGGCCGGCAGGTGCCCGTGGCGCACGCCTGCGGCCACGACATGCACGTCACCTGCCTGCTGGGGGCGGCGGAGCTGATGGCGCGGGCCCGCGGTCCGTGGCAGGGCACCCTGCTGGCCCTGTTCCAGCCCGGCGAGGAACCCGGGGACGGCGCCGACCGGATGCTCGGCGACGGGCTCACCGGCCGGGTGCCCCGCCCGGACGTCGCCTTCGCCCAGCACGTGCTGCCCTATCCCGCCGGATGGGTCGGCACCCGCGCCGGGTCCTTCCTCTCCGCGGCGGACAATCTGCGGATCACCGTCCACGGCAGGGGCGCCCACGGGTCGGCACCGCAGGCCGCCGTCGACCCCGTGGTGATGGCCGCGATGATCGTCGTACGGCTCCAGACCGTCGTCTCGCGCGAGCTGGCCGCGACCCGGCCCGCGGTGCTCACGGTGGGCTCCGTCCGGGCCGGCACGAGCAGCAACGTCATCCCGGACTCCGCCGAACTGCTGGTGAACGTGCGCTCGTACGACGAGGGGACCCGCCGGACCGTCCTGGCCGCCGTACGGCGCATCGTCGGTGCCGAGTGCGCGGCCTCGGGGGCGCCGCGCGAGCCGGAGTTCGAGGAGGGCACCCGCTTCCCGCCGACCGTCAACGACGAGGCGGTGACGGCCGAGGTCTCCGCGGCCTTCCGGGAGGTCTTCGGGAAGGACGCGGGCACGGCCGAACTGCAGAGCTCCAGCGAGGACTTCAGCCGGATCCCGGACGCCTTCGGCATCCCGTACACCTACTGGGCCGTCGGCTGCGCCGACCCGGACACCTACCGGGACGCCCTGCGGCGCGGCACGGTGTCGCAGGACGTCCCCGTCAACCACAGCCCCCGCTTCGCCCCGGTCCTCCGGCCCACCCTCGACACCGGGGTACGTGCCCTGGTCACCGCGGCGCTCACCCGGCTCGGGAAGCCGGAGGGGGCGGGACGGTGAGGCGGCGCGGCGGGAGCGCCCCCGACCACGTGACCTTCGCCGCCGCACGGCCGATACTGGCGGGGATGCCTGCCACGCTCACCAGGAGGTACCCATGAAGATGCTCATCAACGTCGCGGAGACGGTGGTCGCGGACGCGCTGCGGGGTATGGCCGCCGCCCATCCGGAGCTGACGGTGGACGTGGAGAACCGGGTGATCGTGCGGCGGGACGCGCCGGTCGCCGGGAAGGTCGGGCTGGTGTCCGGCGGCGGATCGGGGCACGAACCGCTGCACGGCGGTTTCGTGGGCCCGGGAATGCTGTCCGCGGCCTGTCCGGGAGAGGTCTTCACCTCCCCGGTGCCGGACCAGATGGTGCGCGCGGCAGCCGCCGTGGACAGCGGGGCCGGGGTGCTGTTCGTGGTGAAGAACTACACCGGTGACGTGCTGAACTTCGACATGGCGGCGGAGCTCGCCGAGGACGAGGGCGTCCGGATCGCGAAGGTCCTCATCGACGACGACGTGGCCGTCACCGACAGCCTGTACACGGCGGGCCGGCGGGGCACGGGCGCGACGCTGTTCGTGGAGAAGATCGCCGGGGCCGCCGCCGAGGAGGGCGCGCCGCTGGAGCGCGTCGAGGCGCTGGCCCGGCAGGTCAACGAGAGCTCGCGCAGCTTCGGGGTCGCCCTGAGCGCCTGCGCCACACCGGCGAAGGGCAGCCCCACCTTCGACCTCCCGCCGGGAGAGCTGGAGTTGGGCGTCGGCATCCACGGCGAGCCGGGCCGCGAGCGCCGGGCCATGATGACCTCGCGGGAGATCGCCGACTTCTCGGTGCACGCGATCCTGGAGGACCTGAACCCGCGCAACCCCGTCCTCGTCCTGGTCAACGGCATGGGTGCGACGCCGCTGCTGGAGCTGTACGGCTTCAACGCGGAGGTGCAGCGGGTCCTGACCGAGCGCGGCGTGCCGGTCGCCCGCACGCTCGTCGGCAACTACGTCACCTCCCTGGACATGGCGGGCGCCTCGGTGACGCTGTGCCAGGCCGACGAGGAGCTGCTGCGGCTGTGGGACGCGCCGGTGCGGACGGCGGGTCTGCGCTGGGGCATGTGAGCGGAATCAACGCACGTACCACGCAAGGAGATTCTGTGCTCGACACCGATTTCTTCCGCCGTTGGATGACGGTGGCCGCCCGGTCCGTGGACCGGGAGGCGGACCGCCTGACCGACCTGGACTCGCCGATCGGCGACGCCGACCACGGAAGCAACCTGCAGCGCGGGTTCAACGCCGTGGTGGCCACGCTGGAGAAGGAGGCGCCGGAATCACCGGGTGCCGTGCTCACGCTCGCGGGGCGGCAGCTGATCTCGACGGTCGGCGGCGCGTCCGGGCCGCTGTACGGGACCCTGCTGCGCCGCACCGGCAAGGCGCTCGGGGACGCGGCCGAGGTCGGTGAACAGCAGTTCGCGGACGCGCTGCGCGCCGGGGTGGACGCCGTGCGACAGCTCGGCGGGGCGGCGCCCGGGGACAAGACCATGATCGACGCGCTGGTGCCGGCCGTGGACACCCTGGGCGAGTCGTTCGCGGCGGCGGCCGCCGCCGCCGAGGAGGGCGCGATCGCGACGACGCCGCTGCGGGCCCGCAAGGGCAGGGCCAGCTATCTGGGCGAGCGCAGCGTCGGGCACCAGGACCCCGGTGCCACGTCGGCGGCGCTGCTCGTCGCGGCTCTCGTGGAGGCCGCCGATGAGTGACGGCGCGGAGCGGACCGGCACGGAAGGGCTGGTCGGGATCGTCCTCGTCTCCCACAGCGCCGCCGTCGCCACCTCGGTGGCCGAGCTGGCGAGGGGACTCGCGGGCGGCGGCACGACGGCACCGGTGGCAGCGGCGGGCGGTACCGAGGACGGCGGCCTCGGTACGAGTTCCGAGCTGATCTCGGCGGCGGCCGCCTCGGTGGACCGGGGCGCCGGGGTCGCCGTGCTGATGGACCTGGGCAGCGCCGTCCTGACGGTGAAGGCGCTGCTCGCGGAGGGCGGCGAACTGCCCGCGAACACCGTGCTGGTGGACGCCCCCTTCGTGGAGGGCGCCGTCGCCGCGACGGTCACGGCGTCGGCGGGCGCGGACCTCGCGGCGGTGCGGTCCGCCGCGGCGGAGGCGTACGCGTACCGGAAGGAGTGACGCGGCGGTCCGACGGGCCACGCGGTCGGATGGTCCGGGCCGAGTCGGCCCCGGCCACCCGACCGCCCTGCCCGGCGCGGGATCAGCGACGACAGCGGGTCCGCGCCGTCGGCATGAACTCGTGTGCGCGCACGGCGAGTTCATGCCGCGTCGGCCACCAGCATACGGAGCCGCCCGGCGGCCATGCGAGGGGCTCCCCCTTGCTGCGGTTCCCCGGACATGGCATACAGGTACAGACCAATCCCGGCGTGGGGAGGCTGTGCCGTGCGACGTGTACTCGTCGGGGTGTGCTGCGGCTCGCTGCTCGCCCTGGCGGCCTGCGGACCGGGCGGGCAGGACGACGGGCGCGGCGGACGGCCACCCCCTGCCCCGGCGGGCGTCACGGCCGCGGCGGGCAGCGCGACCACGGTCCACGTCATGTGGAACCGGCCCGGCGGCGACGCCGGAATCACGGGATACGAGGTGTACCGCGGCACCACCCGGGTCGCCCGGGTCCCCGGCGCGGAGCACATGGTGGACGTCACCGGCCTGCGGCCGTCCACCCGCTACACCTTCACCGTCCGGGCCCGGAACGCGGACGGGGACCTCGGGCCCGCGGGCGGACCGGTGCGCGCCACCACGCCCGCCGCGGTCGCGGCCGACGGCGCGGCGCCGACCCGCCCGGGCCGGCCGCACGCGCGGGCGGCCGGGAGCAGGGCGGTCCAGCTGTCCTGGGGGCGTTCGACGGACGACCTCGGCGTGGCCTCGTACGACATCCTCCAGGGCGGGACGAAGATCCACAGCGTGGGCGGCGCGCAGACAGCGGCCGTGGTCACCGGGCTGCGCCCAGGTACCCGCTACTCCTTCACCGTGCGGGCCCGGGACGCGGCGGACAACGTCTCCCGGGCGAGCGCGGCCGTCCGGCTCACCACCCCGCGCGACGCCGACGGCGGCCGCGGCACGGCACCGACGGCCCCCACCGGTTTCCGCGCGGGGAGCCACCGGGCGGACGGCGCCTACTACCTCGACCTGTCCTGGGACCCTCCGCGCGCCGACGGGGTGATCACGGAGTACCAGATCCGCCTGGACGGGCGGCCGGCCACCTCTCTGATGTGGGGCGGCAAGGCTCCCCGGGGCCGGGCCACGTACAGCTTCTACACCGGGCGCGAGTCCGGGGTCACCCACCGGGTGCGGCTGCGGGCGAGGCTCCCGGACGGCACCTGGGGGGCGTTCTCGGCGGAGCGGACGGTCACTACCGGGCGACGGGACCGTCCGGCGGAGTCATAGCCGCACCTCTAGGATGCGCGGCATGCACCATAGGAACACCGATGGGACCGCCTCCCCGGCGGCGCCGCTCGACCTGACACTGCTGCGCACCTTCCTCGCGGTGCACCGCGCGGGCTCGTTCACCGGGGGCGCCCGGCTGCTGGGACTGTCACAGCCGACGGTGACGACGCAGATGCGCGCCCTGGAGGAGCGGCTGGGCAGCGAGCTGTTCTGGCGGGTGCCGCGCGGCGTGCTGCCCACGCCGGCCGCGGACGAGCTGGCCGAGCGGGTCGCCGCGCCACTGGACGCCCTCGCCGAGGTGGCCGGCCACGGCTCGTCCGGCGAGGGCGAGCCGCCGGCCCCGGTCCGCGTGGCCGGACCGGCGGAGCTGCTGTGCACCCGGGCGCTGCCCGCGCTTGCGCCGCTCACCGAGCGGGGCGTGCGGCTGCGGATCGCCACGGGGCTCACCGACGACCTCCTCGACGGGCTGCTCGGCGGCCGGTTCGACCTGGTGATCGCCACGACCCGGCCGCGCGGCCGGTCCCTGCTCTCCGAGCCGCTGAGCGACGAGGAGTTCGTGCTCGTCGCCTCTCCAGGCTGGGCCGGTCGCATCGGCCTCGGACGGCCGGCCGAGGAGGGGCCCGCCGCCCTGCGCGGGGTGCCGCTGGTGACGTACGCCGAGGATCTGCCCATCGCCCGCCGCTACTGGCGGCACGTCTTCGGCACCCGGCTGACCGGGCCGGCCGCGGTCACCGTCCCGGACCTGCGGGGCGTGCTGGCGGCGGTGGCCGCCGGCGCGGGCGTCACGGTCCTCCCCCGCTATCTGTGCGCGGACGAACTCGCCTCCGGCGCCCTGGTCGCGCTGCTGTCGCCCGAGGACCCGCCGATCAACACCTCGTATCTCGTCCGGCGTCCCGGCGGCCGCGACCACCCGCACGCGGACCTCGTACGGGAGGAGCTGCTGCGGGCGGGGCGCACCTGGTGAGCGGCGGACGGGGCGCACGGTGAGCGGCCGGGCACGAGCGCGGGGCACGGGCGCGGATCACGGGCGGGCGTCCGCCGGACGACGGAGTCCGTCACCTGGCCGGGTGCCCTCCGGGTGCGGGCCCGCCGCGGGACACGTTGGCTTCCCCTGAGGCAGCACGGGCCCACCCGACCCCTGGCGGCACATCGGACGTCCCGCCGACCGTGCCGCCGGAGGGCAGCCACATGCGTACCACTCAGATACTTCTCCGCACCGGCCTGACCGCGGCCGCGGCCGCCGCGCTGCCGCTGACCCTGTCGCCCTCGGCCGCCGCGCGGACGTCGGGGATCTCGGTGAGCACCAGCGGATCCACCGTCTCGGTCACCACCAGCGCCTGCCCGAGCAACGGCAGCAGCTTCGGCAACGCCTCGCTGCTCTCCAGCGGACAGACGAGCTTCGCCCAGGGGCGCCAGGCGGCGCTCTCGGGGACGAGCGCCACCCAGTCCGCCGCCTGGTCGGGCGTGAGCCCCGGCACGTACACCGTCATCGTGGTCTGCCAGAACGGGACGACCGCCGGCACCCAGTCCATCGTGGTCTCCAGTCCGGCCCCCTCCCGCTCCCCCTCCCCGTCGGCCTCGCCCTCGCGCGGTGTCATGGGCGGGCTCGGCGGAGCCAGCAGGGACTACGGGACCGTCACCCTCGCGGGCGGTGGCGCCCTGGTCGCGGCGGGCGCCCTGGCGACGGCCTGGTTCCTGCGCCGCCGCACGAAGCCGCACCGCCCCTGACCGCGCCGCCTCTGACCGCGCCGCCTCTGACCGCACCGCCCCTGACCGCACCGACTCCGGCCGGGCCGCCGCCGCGCGTGCGGGCGGTGGGCGTGCGCGCGGCGGCTACTCGTCCGCGGGCAGGTGCGCGAACTCCTCCAGCGCGTGGGTGAGCCACTGGGTCCAGAAGGTCTCCAGGTCGATCCCGGCGCGCAGCACCAGGTGCTGGAGGCGGCTCGGCGCCGTGTCCCTGCCGGGCGGGAAGTCCCGCTCCTCGATCGCCTCGTACTCCGCCAGCTGCCGCCGGTGCAGCTCCAGATGGCGGCGCAGGTCGGCCTCGACGCCGGAGGTGCCGACCACGGCCGAGGCGCGCAGCCGCAGCAGCATGGTGTCGCGCATCGGCTTGGGGTCCTGGGACGCGGAGGTCCAGCGGGCCAGCTCGGCACGGCCCGCGGGCAGCACCTCGTAGCTCTTCTTCTGCCCCCGGGCCGGCTGCTGGTCCGCGAGCGCCCGGATGTACCCCTCGCCCTCGAGTTTCCCCAGCTCGCGATAGATCTGCTGATGCGTCGCCGACCAGAAGTAGCCGATCGACTTGTCGAAGCGGCGGGTCAGTTCGAGCCCCGACGACGGCTTCTCGAGCAGGGCGGTGAGGATCGCGTGCGGGAGTGACATGGAGTCATCCTAGGGAGGCGCCGAAGCCGTCGTCCGGAGCCGTCACCCGGCTCCGGACGACGGCTCCCGACGACGGCCCCGGCGGATTTTCTACAGCGCAGCCGCGAGTTCGGTGCCCTGCTTGACGGCGCGCTTGGCGTCGAGTTCGGCGGCGACGTCGGCGCCCCCGATGAGGTGCGCCTCGCGGCCCGCCGCGCGCAGTTCCTCGTACAGGTCGCGGCACGGGTCCTGTCCTGTGCACAGGACGACGGTGTCGACCTCGAGCACCTGGGAGACCCCCTCGACGGTGATGTGGAGGCCCGCGTCGTCGATCCGGTCGTAGCGCACTCCGGGGATCATGGTGACGCCGCGGTGCTTGAGTTCGGCGCGGTGGATCCAGCCGGTGGTCTTGCCGAGCCCGGCGCCCACCTTGGACGTCTTGCGCTGCAGGAGGTGGACGGTGCGCGGGGGCGCGGGCCGTTCGGGCGCGGCGAGTCCGCCGGGCGCCCGGTAGTCCATGTCGACGCCCCAGTGCCGGAAGTACGTGGCAGGGTCCTCGCTCGCCTTGTCACCGCCGTCGGTCAGGAACTCGGCGACGTCGAAGCCGATGCCGCCCGCGCCGAGGACGGCGACGCGCTCGCCGACGGTGGCGGTGCCGCGCAGGACGTCGAGGTAGCCGACGACGGTGGGGTGGTCGGTGCCGGGGATCTCGGGGACGCGCGGGCTGACGCCGGTGGCGACGACCACCTCGTCGTATCCGGCGACGTCCGCCGCGGTGACGCGGGTGTTCAGCCGGACATCGACCCCGTGGTCGCGGAGCTGGGTGCGGAAGTAGCGGATCGTCTCGTCGAACTCCTGCTTGCCGGGAACCCGGCGGGCCACGTTGAGCTGGCCGCCGATGGCGTCGGCCGCGTCGTAGAGCGTGACGTCGTGGCCGCGCTCGGCGGCGTGGACGGCGCAGGCGAGTCCGGCGGGCCCGGCGCCCACCACGGCGACGCGCTTGCGCAGCCGGGTCGGAGCGAGGACGAGTTCCGTCTCGTGGCAGGCCCGCGGGTTGACCAGGCAGGAGGTGATCTTGCCGCTGAAGGTGTGGTCCAGGCAGGCCTGGTTGCAGCCGATGCAGGTGTTGATGGCCTCGGGGCGCCCGGCCTCGGCCTTGGCCACGAAGTCGGGGTCGGCGAGCATCGGCCGCGCCAGGGAGATCATGTCGGCGTGGCCCTCGGCGAGCAACCGCTCCGCGAGTTCGGGGGTGTTGATGCGGTTGGTCGTCACCAGCGGGACGGAGACCGCGCCCATGACCTTCTTGGTCACCCAGGCGTACGCGCCGCGCGGGACGGAGGTCGCGATGGTGGGGATGCGCGCCTCGTGCCAGCCGATGCCGGTGTTGATGATCGTGGCTCCGGCGGCCTCCACGGCCCTGGCGAGCGTGATCACCTCGTCGAGGGTCGATCCGCCGGGCACCAGGTCGAGCATCGACAGCCGGTAGATGATGACGAAGTCCTCGCCGACCGCCTCGCGCACCCGGCGGACGATCTCGAGGGGGAAGCGGGTGCGGTTCTCGTACGAGCCGCCCCAGCGGTCCTCGCGCCGGTTGGTGTGGGTCGCGATGAACTCGTTGACGAGGTAGCCCTCGGAGCCCATGATCTCGACGCCGTCGTAGCCGGCCTCGCGGGCCAGCAGGGCCGCGCGCACGTAGTCGTCGATGGTCTGCTCGACCTCGGCGTCGGTGAGCGCGTGCGGCGCGAAGGGGCTGATCGGCGCCTGCAGGGCGCTCGGCGCGACCAGGTCCTGGTGGTAGGCGTACCGGCCGAAGTGCAGGATCTGCATCGCGATCCTGCCGCCCTCGCGGTGCACCGCGGCGGTGACCACGGCGTGCTGTCCGGCCTCCGCCTCGGTGGTCAGCTTGGCGCCGCCCTCGTAGGGTCGCCCCGCCTCGTTCGGGGCGATGCCGCCGGTGACGATGAGGCCCACGCCGCCGCGGGCCCGGGCGGCGTAGAACTCCGCCATGCGCTCGAACCCGCGATCGGCCTCCTCGAGGCCGACGTGCATGGAGCCCATGATCACGCGGTTGGGCAGGGTGGTGAAGCCCAGGTCGAGCGGGCTCAGCAGGTGCGGGTAACGGCTCATCGGCCCCTCCGTACGCGGTGTCGTGGTCTCTGTTGTAGACGACGGCTCGCGCCTTGTGCAACTAGTTGCATAAACGGAAGGGGCCGATGTGAGGCAGGCAACGCCGGGGCCGGGCTCGGCCGGCCCCTGGACGCCGGGCAGCGGCTACCCCTTGGTGCCGATCACGACGGTGGCGTACAGCTCGTCCGAGGTGACCGCACGCGCGTCCAGGCCGCCGGCGGTGAAGGCCGCCAGCGCCCGGTCCACCTGGCGTTCGCTGGTCTCGACGAGGAGATGGCCGCCGGGGGCCAGCCAGGGGGACGCCCCTGCCGCGACGCGCCGCAGGACGTCCAGGCCGTCCGCTCCTCCGTCGAGGGCGACGAGCGGTTCGTGGTCGCGGGCCTCCGGGGGCAGCAGGCCGACCTCGCCGGTGGGGACATAGGGCACGTTGGCGGTCAGGACGTCGACGCGTCCGCGCAGCGCGCCGGGCAGGGCCGCGTAGAGGTCGCCCTCGTGGACCCGGCCGCCGAGGGGTGCCACGTTGCGGCGGGCGCAGCGGACCGCGGTGGGGTCGATGTCGGCGGCGTGCAGCACGGGGCGGCCGGCACCGGTGGCCAGGGCCGTGGCGAGGGCCGCGCCGACCGCGCCCGACCCGCAGCACAGGTCCACGACGACCGAGGCGCCCCGCGCCAGGGCGACCGCCTGCTCGACGAGGAACTCGGTACGACGGCGGGGCACGAACACGCCCGTTTCCACGGCGACGCGCAGACCGCGGAACCGGGCCCAGCCCAGGACGTGTTCGAGCGGCAGTCCCCCGGCGCGCCGTTCCACCATGGCGGCGGCTTCGCCGGGGGTGCGGGCGGTGGAGAGGATCAGCTCCGCCTCGTCCTCGGCGAAGACACAGCCCGCGGAGCGGAGCGCGGCGACGACGGCCTCGGGGGAGGCGGAAGGGACCGGGGGAACGAAGGAAGGCATGGAGGGCGGGGAGCCTTTCGAGAAGCCGAAGGGCGCTCCCACGGTCACCTACGGGCGGTGAGCCGCACTGCCTCGACAAGGGGGAAGCACCCGATCTGACACAGCGGTGATGGGTCCCACCTCCTCGGCGACTGCTCGACCGGGTACGTCCACGGCCGGAACGGTCACTGTACAGGAGCGCGTCACACGACCGGCCACGCCGTGGGCATCGGGTGCGCCGACCGCCCCGACCGGCGCAGTCGGTGAACTCGCTCCAGACGTACGTGAGTTGCCGCGTCCACGGCTCGGGTAGGGGCACACCCGGCCGGGGCGCCGGCCACCCGCTCGGCGCCCCGGGGGACGGCCGCCCGGCGACCGCGCGTCCTCCGGCGGGCGGTCGCCCGGGGACGCGCGGCGGGGCCCTGGCAAGGCGCCGGGGACACGGTCACTCCCAGTCCCACGCCACGCCCACGAGTCCAGGATGGATCTCCGGTTCCACGAGGTGCACCGTGCCGTGCGCGTTCAGTGTCAGCTCCGCAGCGAACTCCCAGGGCGCCTGCACGGAGGGCCGGCCGAACCGCCGGCACCGCACCGGCAGCGCCGACCGGTCGAAGGCGACCTGCAGCACGTATCCCCCGCCCCCGTACGTGAAGCCCCGGTGGTACTCACGGCTCGGCTCGCCCGTGCCGTCCTCGAAGCGGTAGCGCAGCACCGCCGTGTCGCCCACCGCCAGCCGTGCGTCCAGCAGCAGCTCCGCGACGACCAGTCCGGCCTCCGGCGCCCGCCGCACCCGTCCGATCCTGCAGTTCTCCAGGCCCGCCACCCGTACCCGCCCGGTGTCGCAGCCGGACTCTCCGCAGTGGATCGCCAGATAGCGGTCCACCCCGTCCCGGTGCGCCCGCACCGCGTGCTGGGCCTCGCGGGCGGCGAGGCGCCGCTCACCGTCGATCTCCACCCGCTCGCACTGCAGAACGGTGTGCAGACCGCCGTCCCGGGGCGCCTCCAGCTCGGCGAGCAGCCCTTCGAGCGCCGACCTCGCGCCGACCAGCATCCGCAGCGGCCGCGCCGCCGGGTGCTCGGCGGCCGCGCGCGGCCCGAGCAGCCGGGTCAGGGCGTGCTCCGGCAGCTCCAGCACCTCCTCCAGCGCGGTCACGGCGCGCAGCGACTCCGGGCGGTCCGGACGGCGCAGGCCGCGCTGCCAGTAGCTCAGGCTGGTGACGCCGACCGTGACACCGCGCTGCGCCAGCCGGTGCCGCACCCGGTGCAGCGCCAGCCCGCGGGCGGCCAGCGCGGCGCGCAGCGCCACCGGGAACGGGCCGGTGCGCAGCGCCTCGGCGAGCCGCGCCTCCGCCGCGCCCTGCGAGGCGTGGGAGGCGTGGGCGAGGTGCGAGGCATGTGAGGCCTGCGGTGCGGCGCCCGGCCCGGTACGTTCCGCTTCCGGCCGGTCACCTGCTGTTCTCGCCACGGGGGCCTCCTTTCGGCCCTTCGCACCCGCCGGGCGGGGTGAACGTTCACTTCCGGTCCACTGCCGGGCCCGGCGGAGCGCGATGTTACCAGCGGTAAAAGCAGCGCGGGACTCCCGCCGTTCACATGCGTACGCCGTCCGTTCACATCGGCGTCGGGGCCAGTATTTCAAACGTTGACCATGCACCGTCACTCCCTGATGCTCATCCGCAAGCGTCCGGACGCGCTCCTTCCCACCGGCCCCTCACCAGGGAGGACCGCCCCATGTCTTCCACCGCTCCACGCCCGCCGCGGCGACGCCGCACACGCGGGACAGCCCTCGCCGGCTGCCTGCTCGCCACCGCCCTGTCGCTCACCACGGCGAGCGCCGCCACCGCCGCCGCTCCCCGGCCCGCGGCCGCCGGCCCCGCGGCCGCCACGTCGGCGGCCGCCGACGGCTCCCTGCAGCTGGACATCACGATGCAGGCCCAGCAGCGGACCAACTGGTGCTGGGCGGCCAGCGGCGCCACCATCGCGTCCTGGCACGGCCACGACTACAGC
The DNA here is from genome assembly GCF_042956125.1 of Streptomyces sp. NPDC008313. Lineage (NCBI taxonomy): Bacteria > Bacillati > Actinomycetota > Actinomycetes > Kitasatosporales > Streptomycetaceae > Streptomyces > Streptomyces sp. NPDC008313. The sequence continues at coordinate 58,324 of NZ_JBIBFR010000010.1, read as the reverse complement.
CAGAACTCGTTCTGCGACGCGGCGTTCGGATACAGCCAGAACACGAGCTGCCCCAACGACCAGGCCACGCTGGCCAACGACCAGCGGGCGTACGACTGGATGGGCCTCAACCCCGGCTCCTACATCCAGGGCCGCCTCTCCTACTCGGGGCTGCAGAACGAGATCAACGCGGGCCGCCCGGTGCAGACCCGCATCCAGTGGAGCTCCGGGGGGGGCCACATGGAGGTGCTCTACGGCTACGACACCTCCCGGAGCTGGGTGTACTGGGGCGATCCGTGGCCAGACGACTACCGCTACAACTGGTCGACGTACGGCTACTACTCGAACAACCCGGACTTCGCGTGGACGCACACGCTCTACGGAATAGGGGCGTGAACGCCGTGAAGAGGATCCGTACGCTGGCCGCCCCGGCCGCCGCCGGGACGCTCGCCGTCACCGCGCTCGTGCTGGGCGGCGCCGCCACCGCCGTCGCCGCCTCCCCCGAGCCGCCCGCCTACAGCACCGGCCAGGTCGCCGCGGCGCGGGCCGCGGCCGGCAGCGACACCACGCTCGACGTGCTCGCCGACTTCTTCGCCCACGCCCCGGGGCACGGCGCCCCCGCCGCGTCCGCGCAGCGGTCCGGCGGATCCGGGAAGGCGCCGCGCCTCACCGGCGACGCCACCACCGTCTACACCCTGAACGCCGACTTCGTCGCGGGGCACAAGGACGCGCCGGTCGCCGAGCCGGCGTTCGTCGCCACCGACGCGGTCTCCGCGACGGGCCGGACCGCCTCGGTGTGGAGCATGCGCACCAAGGACGGCTGGCAGGTGGTGAACATCGCCAGCGGCACCGACGAGACCGCGTACGCCGCCAAGGCGCACGGCGGCGGCACGGTGTTCCGCGAGCCGCAGATCAACGCCTGGTACGTGCTGCGCGGCAACCGGGTGCTGCCGCTCAACACGGAGGCGCGGGCCTCGGTCGGCGACCACGGCACCACCGTGGCCCGTTACCGGCGTCTGGTCCACAAGGCGTACGGCTCCCGGCAGGCCGGTTCGCAGTACGACCGCGACGGCTACGCGGGCGGGTTCGGCAAGGCCTCCGTCCGTGCCGCCACCACCGCCGCCGCGGACACCGGGCGGGAGTCCGGCACCGACGCCGGCACGACGGCCGGCCTCGGCACCGCCGGCGCCGCGCTCGCTCTCGGCGTGGTCCTCGCCGGGCGGAGGCTCGCACGGGGCCGATGAGACCCGGGGGCGCGGTGACCTGACCCGCCGCGCCCCCGAGGAAGCGCGTGCCGACGGCCCCCACGGATCGCCGGCACGCCGGGGGACGGGACGGGTTCCCGGACGACTGCACCGTCCGGGAACCCGTCCCGACGCCCCTGCCCCACCGGCACCGCCCGACCACCCTGCCCCTCGGAGCACGCCCGCCCCGGCAACGCGTACCGTTGACCCGGTACGCACCGATTCAACCGGCGGGCCGCCCGCGGACGGCCTGGAGGCACCACCGTCATGAACGTCACGCGAGGCTTCACCGGCCGCCCGCGCGTCCACAACCCCGGGCTGCCGCCCGGCCAGTACGACGCGGGCGACGACTGGCCCGTCCTGTCCGCCGAGGTCACCCCCGCGCTGACCCCCGCCGACTGGACCTTCCGGGTCGACGGCCTGGTGTCCGGCCCGCGCACCTGGGACTGGGCCGGGGCGCACGCGATGCCCGCTTCGGCGTACGAGGGCGACATCCACTGCGTGACGGGCTGGTCGAAGTTCGGTGTGCGCTTCGGGGGTGTCTCGCTGGACGCGTTCCTCGACCGGGCGCGCCCGGACGCGTCCGCCACACACGCCGTCGCCCGCTCCCACACCGGGTACACGGCGAATCTGCCGCTGGCCGACCTGACCGGCGGGCGCGCCTGGATCGTGTGGGAGTACGACGGGGAGCCGCTGCCCGCCGAGCACGGCGGGCCGGCACGGCTGATCGTGCCGCACCTGTACTTCTGGAAGAGCGTGAAGTGGATCGCGGGCCTGCGCCTCCTCGGTCACGACGAGCCGGGCTTCTGGGAGCGCAACGGCTACCACGCACGCGGCAACCCCTGGGAAGAGCAGCGCTACTCCGGTGACTGAGACCTCCGCATCCACGACCCCGCCGCACCTCACGGCCCCCGTTCCCGGCCCGGCGGCGACGACAGCGTCCGGCCCGGTGGCGGCGTTCGCGGTGCCCGGCCGGATTTCGGTGGACAGCCGCGCCGCCTCGACCTGGCGGACCGCGACCGTCACGGGCATCCGCCCGGAGACCCCCCGCGCGACCACGTTCCGCCTCGCCGTGCCGGGCTGGACGGGTCATCTGCCCGGCCAGCACCTGCTGCTGCGGCTCACGGCGGCGGACGGTTACACGGCCCAGCGCCACTACTCCATCGCGTCCGCGCCCGACGACAGCGGGCACATCGAACTCACCCTGGACCACGTCGACGGAGGCGAGGTCTCCGGCTGGTTCCACACGGTGGCCGAACCCGGCGACCGGGTCGAGGTGCGCGGTCCGCTCAGCGGCTTCTTCGCCTGGTCGGGCGACCGGCCCGCGCTGCTCGTCGGCGGCGGCTCCGGCGTCGTACCCCTGATGTCCATGCTGCGTCACCACCGGGCGCGGGGCCTGACCGTGCCGCTGCGTCTGCTCGTCTCGGCGCGCGGCCCCGAAGAGCTCGTCTACGCACGGGAGTTCGGCGAGGAGACGACGCCCGTCTTCACCCGCGAGGCGCCTGCCGGGGTGCCCGTGGGCCGACTGTCGGCCGCGCACGTGGCTCCGCTGGTCGCCGCGCGCCCCGCCGGCGGCTGGGAGGCGTACGTGTGCGGCTCCAACGCGTTCGCGGAACACGCCTCACGGCTCCTCGTCGAGGCCGGTCAGCCCGTGGACCGGATCCGCGTCGAGCGTTTCGGCTGAACGCGCGCCGCGGGATCCGCCCGGTACCCGCCCCGTTCAGTGCTCGGCGAGGACGAGGACCAGGGGGATGCCCTCGCAGGGGATGAGACGCAGACCGTCGTGGTGGGACGGGGCCGCCCGGTGGAGGACGGCGGCGAAGTCGGGGCCCTTGGTGAGGGAGCCGGCGAGGTGCGCGGGATCGGCCGAGGCCGCCACGCGGCCACGGGCGTTGACCAGGTGCGCGGGGTGGGGCAGCCGCTGGAGCAGGGGCAGTACGGCCGTCTCGAAGTGGCGCAGGTAGACGTCGGCGGCGGCGACCCCGGCGAAGCGGCCCTCGGTGTGCACGGGGGCGGACAGGGTGAGGCTGTACTCGTCGGAGCAGAGGTAGTCGACGTACGGGCCCGCGACCGCGCGCTGCCCTGTGTCGCGGGGCAGCGTGAACCAGTCCCAGTGCGTGTAGTCGGAGTAGGCGGACCGGTCCGGGTCGAGGTCCAGCAGAAGCGGACGCAGTCCTCCGTCGGAGCGGGTCTGCCACCACTCGAGCCACGCGGGTACGTCGGTGAGCAGACCGGGGGCGGCGACGAATCCGACGCCGGAGACCAGCTCCCGGCTGCGCAGCTGGTCGTGGAGGCCGGGGCGCAGCGCCGCCAGGTCGGCGGTCGCCGGGCGGCGTCCGCCGGCGGCGATCCGGTCGAGCAGGGCGGTGGTGGCGGCGCGGGTGTCCGCGACGGTGTCGAACACCGCCTCCAGAGTGCGCCGGACCTGCGCGGCGACGGCCTCGTCGGGCGCGTCGAGCGTCGCGGTCGCGACGCCTCCCGGACCGTGCCCCCCGGGTGCCGTCGCCCTGACGTGGGCGGAATCCGGGTTCGGCGCCGGACCGGGCAGTAAACCGGACCGCGGCAGGGAGTCGACCATGGCGACGACCGTACAACGCGCGGGTGCTGGGCCGCATCTCGCCCCCTGTCTTCACCCCCTGGACACAACTCGCATGAAATTTACTGCAGTTGCTGTAGATGACATTGCTCCGTACGCTGTGCGGCACGTCGTACGCCCCGAAGGCGCCACCCCGCCTTCTCGGCGGACGCGATGCTGGGCGCGGCCTTTGGTCCTCCGGCAGCACCAGGAGCCCCTTTCCGAGGACGCCGTGATCCGTGACGTCCGGTTCTGACTCCGTGGCACCGTCGCGGAGCCGACCGCCGGACGCCCCGCCGCCGTCCTCGCGGTCCGGGTACCGCTCGTACGGGCGGCCTGCGTGTCCCCCCGCACTTGCCCCCGCCGTCTCCCAGCCTTCCTCCGCCCCCCACCAAGCCCAGTTCCCGTGGAGATCTCCGTTGCGTTCCAACAGCTCACTCAAGGCGGCGGCCGCCGCCGGTTCCCTGCTTCTCGTCGCCGCCTGCGGGTTAATGGAGGATTCCGACTCCTCCTCCAGCGGTCTCAACCCGCCCGACATCGAGATGCAGTCCGAGCTGGGTGACACCGAGGGCGCGGTCAACCTGATCGCCTGGGCCGGATACGTCGAGGACGGTTCCACCGACCCCAAGGTGGACTGGGTGAGCGGCTTCGAGAAGAAGACGGGATGTCAGGTTCACACCAAAGTCGCCGCCAGCTCCGACGAGATGGTCAAGCTGATGAAGACGGGCCGCTACGACGCCGTCTCCGCGTCCGGCGACGCCTCCCTGCGTCTCATAGCCTCCGGCGACGCGGCTCCCGTGAACACGGATCTGGTGCCGAACTACGAGGACGTCTTCTTCGGCCTGAAGAGGCAGCCCTGGAACTCGGTGGACGACCAGCCGTACGGCATTCCGCACGGGCGCGGCGCCAACCTGCTGATGTACAACACCCGGAAGGTGTCACCGGCCCCCAACTCCTGGTCGGCGGTCTTCGAGGACTCCTCCAAGTACAAGGGCAAGGTCACGGCGTACGACTCGCCGATCTACATCGCCGACGCCGCGCTGTACCTGCGCGAGACCCAGCCGGGCCTGGACATCAAGAACCCCTACGCGCTCGACCAGGACCAGTTCGACGCGGCCGTCGACCTGCTGAAGAGGCAGAACCGGGATGTCGGCGAGTACTGGAGCGACTATCTGAAGGAGGTCTCCGCCTTCAAGAGCGGCGACTCCGTGGTCGGCACCACCTGGCAGGTCATCGCCAACCTCACCGAGAGCGAGGGTGCCGAGGTCGAGGCGGTTCTGCCCCTCGAGGGCGCCACCGGGTGGTCCGACACCTGGATGCTCTCCGCGCAGGCCGAGCACCCCAACTGCGCCTACAAGTGGATGGACTGGATCATCTCGCCGAAGGTGAACGCCGAGGTGGCCGAGTACTACGGTGAGGCCCCTTCCAACATCAAGGCCTGCCAGGAGACCAGCGACCCGGCCTTCTGCGACAACTTCCACGCGACCGACGAGAACTACTGGAAGAAGGTCGCCTTCTGGACCACGCCCATCGAGCAGTGCCTCGACGGCCGCACCAACGTGAACTGCGTGCCGTACGCGAAGTGGGTCGAGGCCTGGACCGAGATCAAGGGCTGAGCCGGACACCACGCCCGTGACCGTCGCGCCGGGCACGGCCGTGCTGTCCGGCGACTCAGCCGGGCACCACGGCCACCGGGCATGCGGCGCCGGCGACCAGGGCGCGCGCGACCGGGCCCAGCGTCCCGCCCTCGCGTCCCACCACGACGAGCGCGGAGCGGCCGGCGGCGTGCACCAGGGCGCCGGCCGCTCCGAGCAGCACGGTGTCCTCCCACACCGGGACGTCCGGGTACTTCTCGCGCCACGGGCGCAGGGCGTCCATGAGGCCGTGCGTCTCCTGGTCCTCCCATGCACCCCGGTCCTGTTCGGGCAGCCCGAAGGGGAACCGGGCGGCGGCCCCGGCGGGCAGTTCCCAGGCGCGCACCGCGCGCAGCAGGGCACCGGTGCGGGCCGCCTCGTCGAAGGCGAAGCCGAGGGCGAGGTCCGTGTCGGGGCCGACGGTGCCCGAGGGGCGGCGGGCGTCGACGCCCACGGCGATCTCACGACGGCCGCCGGACGGGTCGAGTCCGGCGGCGGGCCCGCCCGTGTCCCAGCCGTCCCTGACATACCCGGCCGCACCGGACCCCTTCGCGTGCCGTCCGTCCTCGTCCCCCGCCACCGCTTCGCGGCCTTCCGCGGTGGCCGGATCTCCTCCCCCGTGCGTCCGCGCGCGCCCGTCCGGCATCAGCACCACGGCGGTGTCGGCCTGTTCGGCGACCGCGAGGGCCACCGGGCCCGGGGCGGCGGAGCCGGACCGGCCCGTGCCGTCGGCTCCCGCGTCACCGCCGCCGGCGCCGAGGACCAGGAGGTCGCCGGCACGGGCGGACGACAGCAGCCCGGCCACGGGGTCACCGGTGAGGCGCAGGACGCCGACCCGCAACTCCGGGTGCCACCCGGCCAGTCGGTGCGCGGTGCGGTCCGGTTCTCCGGCCGCGTCCCCGGCCGGTGTCACGGCGTGGACGACCAGGAGGGGCACCCCGCGCAGCGCCGCCTCCCGGGCCGCCCAGTCCACCGCCTCGCGGCTGCCTGCCGACCCGTCGGCACCGGCCACCACATGCTCCCGCATCCCGGCTCTCCCCTCTGAGGCGTGTCTCTCCACTCTGGTCCGTGGCGCCGCCGGTGAGCAGGGGCCATCCGGCCCTCGAGACATGCCCTGGCGACCCTTCCTCGACACCCGTACGGTGTGATCACCCGGAAAAACGATTCAAAGGAGGTCCTCCATGGCCCTGTTCGACCTGCCTCTCGGTGAACTCCGCGAATATCGGAGCACGTCAGCGGAGCCCGAGGACTTCGACGCGTTCTGGGCCAAGACGCTCCAGGAGGCCCGCGAGCACGAACTCGGCGCCCGCTTCGAGCTGGTCGACACGGGGCTGACGACGGTCAAGGTGTACGACGTGACCTTCGCCGGGTTCGGCGGCCACCCGGTGAAGGGCTGGCTGACCCTGCCCACCGAGGTCGCCGCGCCGCTTCCCGTGGTGGTGGAGTTCATCGGGTACGGCGGCGGACGCGGGCTGCCCCACACGCATCTGCTGTGGGCGTCGAGCGGCCGGGCGCACTTCGTCATGGACACCAGGGGGCAGGGCAGCGCCTGGGGCGGCGGCGGGACCCCGGACCCGGTCGGCAGCGCGCCCGCGTTCCCCGGGTTCATGACGCGGGGTGTCGAGGACCCCGAGGGCTACTACTACCGGCGGCTGTACACGGACGCGGTCCGGGCGGTGGAGGCCGCCCGCGCCCACCCGCTGACCGACCCGGCGCGCACCGCCGCGATCGGCACGAGCCAGGGCGGCGGCATCGCGATCGCCGTGGGCGGTCTGGTCCCGGACCTGGCGGCCGTCGCGCCCGACGTGCCGTTCCTGTGCGACTTCCCGCGGGCCACGACCCTCACGGACCGGGACCCGTACCGGGAGATCGGCAAGTACCTGAGGACCCATCGCGGCCGCACCGGGCAGGTCATGCGCACGCTCTCCTACTTCGACGGCGTGCACTTGGCGGCCCGCGGCCGGGCGCCCGCGCTGTTCTCGACGGCCCTGGAGGACGAGACCTGCCCGCCGTCCACGGTGTTCGCCGCGTTCAACGCGTGGGCGCACGACGACAAGCGGATCGAGGTGTACGACTTCAACGACCACGAGGGCGGCGGCCCCCACCAGGAGGCGGTCAAGCTGGGCTGGCTGCCGTCGTACGCCTGATGCGGGCGGGCGGCGGGGGCGGGCCGCCCCCGCCGCCCGTTCAGCCCGCCGTCCCCCTCGGCACGACCGAGGACAGGACGCCGGGCAGGGGGTACCAGTCGGCGGACACCACGCTGGCGTGCTGTCCGGCCAGCAGGGCGACCCTGTCCCGGGCCTGGTCCGCGGTGGGGCTGGTGCCGTCGATGGCCGGGGGCACGTTCTGGGCGTCGGTCATGACGAGCAGGTAGTGCCGGCTGTCGTACCAGGCCGTGTCGACGGAGCCGTTCGTGTAGGCCGCGGCGTCCCCGTCGAAGACCACGAACCAGGGGCGGATCGCGGTGTCGGCGTAGCGGGTGCGCGGGTCGCCCGCCGTGGCCTTGTGCACGGCGGGGAAGGCCGCCGCCTCCCGCAGCCGTCCGGCCGCCGACAGGTCCCGCAGATGCGTGGCGTACTCGCGGTCCGTCCACAGGGAGTCGAGAGGGTTGCCCTCCTCGACGGTGCCGGGGATGAGTTCGACGACGAACTTGCCCGCGAGGGCGGAGCGGGCCGGCCAGCCGTCGGCGCGGACGGCGGAGTCGAGGTCGGAGTGCGAGCCGACGACGTCGGCGGGGCGCAGCAGGCTGTCGCCGAGCTTCGAGCCGAGCAGGGCGTCCAGTTGGGCCGGTCCGCGGCCGTTTCTGCCCTGGAAGCCGTCCTTCATCTCGATCTTCAGCTGGATCGGGCGGTGGCCGGGGTGCGCGTCGTGCCAGGCCCTGATGTCGGCGAGGCAGCCGCCGAGGTCGTGGTTGCCGGACCGGGTGCGCAGCTGGGAGGCGTCGGCCGCGTTCTCGCAGTTGTTGTCGTTGCCGACCGGGTTGCTGTGCGAGACGCGCCACGACGACCCGAACACGTTGGTCCAGACGTCGAGTTCGAGCATTCCGGCGCCGGAGTCCAGCGCGTCGGCGAAGTACGGGTACTTGCTCTTCTCGTAGGCGTTGTGGACGCCCACCCACGTGGTGGACGAGTACGCCGGGTCGGCGGCCGTCGCCTCGGGTCCGGTGGCCAGCGCCAGCACGGTCGCCGCCGTCAGCGTGATCCCGGCGCGTGTCAGCACCCTCACAGGTCTCCGCATGTGCCCCAGCCTCCTGCGCCTCAGTGGTCAACTGGATTGCAGGGTAGGGGTGTTGGGCGACTTCCGGGAGATCGCGAGGGAAATTCCCGCCGCTCGGCCCGCGAACCGGCGCGGCGGGAATCGGCCGACTTGCCGGACCGGGCTTCCCTTGTGGTTTAGACCAATGGTAAGTCTGGTCGCGCAATGAGCCGGTACGGCTACGTAATGTGACCAACAGGAGGCGCGGACATGAACCGCACCACCCCCACCGACCACACCCCCCAGCTGTCCGGCGGCGAGCCGCTGTACTGGCGGATCGCCACCGAGATACTCGCCGGACTGCGCGGCGGATCCATCCCTCCCGGTGAACGCCTCCCAGGAGAGCGCCAGTTGGCCGCGCACTTCCACGTCAGCCGGGAGACCGTGCGGCAGGCCCTGAAGCTCCTGCGCGACAGCGGGCTGGTCTGCACCGACCGGCGGGGCACCCACGCCACCCTGCCCGGCGCACCGGCCGGGCACGTGCCCTCGGGTGACTTCCCGGTCGGAGCGCACACCGCCGAGCCGTGCGCCGTGCACCGGACCGCCGTGACCTGGGAGGCGCCCCCGGCGGAACACGCCCGCGCCCTCGGCCTCGCGCCCCGCCGGCCGACCCTGGTCCACCGCTACGAGGCGACCGCCCCCGACGGCAGCGGGCTGCGCACGGCCGTGACCTCCTTCTCCGCCGTGGCGGTGACCGAGGTCCAGGAACTCGCCCGGTACCGGGACCGCGCGGACGGCAGCGGAGCGGCGCATCTGCGCCGGGTGTACGACTGGATGCGCAAGGCCGGCCTGACGCTGCACCACCGCGACGCCATCACCGGGCTGCCGCGGTCCGTGCGGGTCACCAGGCGCGTCCACGACCAGTACGAACGGCCGCTGGAGATCACCGACCTGACGGTGGACGCGTGCGAGGACGCCCTGGTCTACGAGTTCACACTGCCCTCGGCCGGGTGACGCGCCGCGTCCGGCCGGGTGGCCACCACCGCCCGGCACCGCGGCCCGCCGTCCCGCCTGCGGCCGAACTCCGGCAGCACGTGGAGCTCGACGGCGAAACCGGCCCGCTCCAGCTCCCGGCGCACCTCGCCCAGCCGGAACGTCCGGTAGTACATGACGAACGGCGGACGCCGGACGGCGTTGCGCACCCGCATCACCGCGTCGAAGCCCAGCATCGCCCAGTACCAGGGTGACGTGGGCGGAGCGGGGGCCGCGACAGGGAAGACGAAACGGCCGCCGGGGCGCAGCACGGAGTGGACCTGGCCGAACAGCCCCGGCAGCTCGGCCGGCAGGAAGTGCCCGAACGCGCCGAAGCTGACCACCAGGTCGAAGGCGGCCGGGAACGGGAGGGCGCGCGCGTCACCCCGCACCCACGCGACCCGCGGCTCACCCCCGGCCCGCGCCGCCCCGGCGGCACCCGGCCCGGTCAGGGACCCGGTACCGGGGCGCGCGGGCCGCCCGTCGGCGGGCGCCGGTTCACGACCGCCGTCCCTCCCGTGCCCCGGTCCGCCGGAGCCCGTGACGTCGCGCGCGCCGGGGCCGGTACGCGGTGGCTGCCCGCCGCGCGTGCGCTCCCGCCCCACCGCCAGCATGCCCGCGCTGATGTCGACCCCGGTGATGCCGGTACGGCACACCCGCGCCAGGACGTCCATGCCGGCGCCCGTTCCGCAGCACAGGTCGAGGCCGTTCTCGTACGGTCCGGTCGTCTCCAGCACCGCGGCCACCGCGTCGAGGACGGAGTCCGGTGTCCGGAAGGGCGTGTGGTCGAACTTCGGAGCGAGCAGGTCGTACCCGCGTTCGACGGAGGAGAGTGCCTGCACGGCGAGTTCGCGGAGGGAGGGACGTTGCGAGGTGAACACCGGGCACAGTCTAGGAGCAGCGCGCCGCGTGCGCGCGGGCCTATCGTCGAGTGCATGACCTCGTTCCGTCCCGCCCCCGGCTGGCTGGCCGACGCCGTCTTCTACCAGATCTATCCGCAGTCGTTCGCCGACGGGAACGGCGACGGCATCGGCGACTTCGACGGGATCGCCGAGCACCTCGACCACCTGGAGTGGCTGGGTGTCACCGCCGTGTGGCTCAACCCCTGCTTCGCCTCGCCGTTCCGCGACGCCGGGTACGACGTCTGCGACTACCTCAGCGTGGCGCCCCGCTACGGCTCCGACGACGATCTGGCCAAGCTGGTGGACCTGGCCCGCCGCCGGCGCATCCGCGTGCTGCTGGACCTGGTCGCCGGTCACACCTCCGACGAGCACCCGTGGTTCCGCGCCGCGCTGGAGGACCCGGACGACCACCGGTACATCTGGGCCCCCGAGGGCCGTCCCGAAGGATTCGTCGCCTCCCCCGGTCCCCGCCCCGGCGCCTACCTCCCGAACTTCTTCGACTCCCAGCCCGCCCTCAACTTCGGCTACGCGCGGGAGGATCCCGCGCAGCCGTGGCGGCAGCCGCCCGACGCCGAGGGACCGCGCGCGAACCGCGAGGCGCTGCGTCTGGTCATGGACCACTGGCTGCGGCTGGGCCTCGCCGGTTTCCGCGTCGACATGGCCGCCTCCCTGGTCAAGGACGACCCCGGCCGGGCGGAGACGGCCAGGATCTGGACGGGGCTGCGGCACTGGCTGGACGACGCGCATCCGGACGCGGTGATGCTGTCGGAGTGGGGCGACCCGGAGGTGTCCGTGCCCGCCGGATTCCACACGGACTTCTTCCTGCAGTTCGGCGGCGAGACGAACGGCCTGCCCCTGCGGTCGCTGTGGAGCAACGGGACGGGCACGGTCGACGAGACCTGGGACCCGCTCGACTGCTTCTTCGACGCGGGCGGCGCTGGTTCGCCCCGCCCGTTCGTCGAGGCCTGGCACCGGGCCTCCACGGCTCTCGGCGACCGGGGGTTCATCTCCCTGCCGACCTCCAACCACGACTTCTCGCGCCTCAACTGCGGTCCGCGCTCGGCGGAGCAGCTTCCGGCCGCCTTCGCCTTCCAGCTGACCTGGCCGACTCTTCCCGCGATCTACTACGGCGACGAGATCGGCATGCGCCACCTCGACGGGCTGCCCGACAAGGAGGGCAGCGTCCTCGGCCCGCGCTACAACCGGGCGGGCTCACGCACCCCGATGCAGTGGGACGACAGCCCGAACGCCGGATTCTCCACCGCTCCGGCCGAGCGGCTCTACCTCCCGGTCGACCCGTCCCCCGACCGCCCGACCGTCGCCGCCCAGCGCGCCGACGAGGGCTCCCTCCTCCACCTCGTGCGGCGTCTCCTCGCCCTGCGCGCCCGCACCCCGGAGCTCGGGGCGCACGGCTCCGTGGACGTGCTCAACGCGGGTCACCCGTTCGTGTACGTACGCGGCGGGCGTTTCCTCGTGGTCGTCAACCCGGGGCGCGAGGGGGCGAGTTGCCCCTTCGACGACACCCGGGCCGTACGGGAGCACGAGGTCAGCGGGGTGCGTGCCGACGGTGCGACGATCACCGCCCGCGGCTTCGGGTACGGGATCTTCGAGCTCGACGGTTAGCCGGGAGGCCGGCGGCGTAGCACCCGGGCGGCCGCTCGGGTCTCCGGGCGGCCGCCCGGGTGCTACGCCGCACGGCACTCGGCCAGCCGCCGCTCCAGAAAGCGCCGCTCCGCGTCGTTCTCCACCAGGTCCAGCGCCCTCGCGTACGCCTCCGCGGCCGCCGCCCGGTGCCCCTGGCGGCGGAGCAGGTCGGCGCGGGTGGCGGGCAGCAGGTGGTAGCCGTCCAGCTCGCCCTCCTCCTCCAGCCGCGCCACCAGCGCCAGTCCCGCCTCGGGTCCCTCGGCCATGCCGACCGCCACCGCACGGTTCAACCGCACCACCGCGGACGGCACATACCGGGCCAGCTCCCCGTACAGCGCGGCGACGTCGGCCCAGTCCGTCTCCTCGGCCGTGGCCGCGGTCGTGTGGCACGCCGAGATGGCGGCCTGGATCTGGTACGGGCCGGGGCGGCCGCGGCGCAGTGCCGTCTCCAGCAGGCGGGCGCCCTCGTCGATCGCGGCCCGGTCCCAGGCCGTACGGTCCTGGTCCTCCAGGGTCACCAGCTCGCCGGCCGCGTCGGTCCGGGAGCCGCGCCGTGCGTCGTGCAGCAGCAGGAGGGCGAGCAGACCGAGGACCTCGGGCTCGTCGGGCATGAGGCGGGCCAGGACACGGGCCAGCCGGACGGCCTCCGCGCACAGGTCGGCGCGTGTCAGACCGGTGCCCGACGTCGCCGCGTACCCCTCGTTGAACAGGAGGTACACCACGCCGAGCACACCCGTGGTGCGTTCGGGCAGCAGATGGGCCGGCGGCACCCGGTAGGGGATGCCGGCGTTGCGGATCTTCCGCTTGGCCCGCACCAGGCGCTGCGCCATCGTCGCCTCGGGGACGAGGAAGGCGCGGGCGATCTCTGCCGTGGTCAGCCCCGCGAGCGTACGCAGGGTCAGCGCCACGCGTGCCTCGACGGGCAGTGCGGGGTGGCAGCAGGTGAAGACGAGCCGCAGCCGGTCGTCCTCGACTCCGCTGTCGACGGCGTCGTACTCCCGTTCGGGGTCGAAGGGTTCCTCGTCGCGTGCCAGCACCGCCGCCTCCCGCAGCTTCTCCGCTCCCACCGCCTCGCGCCGCAGCACGTCCAGGGCGCGGTGGCGCGCGGTCGTCGTCAGCCAGGCCCCGGGGCGGCGCGGCACGCCGTCACGCCGCCACCGGTCGAGGGCCTGCGCGAAGGCGTCCTGCGCGCACTCCTCGGCGAGGTCCCAGTCGCCGGTCACCCTGATCAGGGTGGCGACGACCTGGCCCCATTCCTCACGGAAGGCGGCGGCGACCGCCTCCTCGACCTCGTTCACGTCCGGTTCACTCCCAGACCGGCCGTACCTCGACCGAGCCGCCGCCCAGTGCGGCGGGGTGCCGCGAGGCGAGCGAGATCGCGGCGTCCAGGTCGTCGACCTCGATGACGTCGAAGCCCGCGACGTACTCCTTGGACTCGGCGAACGGCCCGTCGGTGAGCAGAACCTCGTCGCCCTTGACGCGCACGGTGGTGGCGTCGGTGTGCGGCCGCAGCCGCGCCCCGCCCTTCACCACCCCGCTGCCGCGCACCTCGTCGATGTACGAGGCGAAGCGGGGGTCCTCGGCGATCTCTTCCGGGCTGAGCTCCTCGCCGTCGACGGGGGTGCAGATGAACAGTACGTACCTCATGACCGCTCCTGGGGGGTGCCGGCGCCCGCGACGCCGGCGTCGAAGGGTACCGACGCGTGTTCGTGGGTGATCAGCCACCGGTCGCCGACGGCGCGGTAGCCGGTGGTCACCCGCAGTTCGCTCTCCAGCGTCCCGCCGGTGGTGAGGGTGGCGCGCGTCCGGACGAGCGCGTGGCTGAACGCGACGCTCTCGTCGACGCGGACACGGAGGTCGAGCACCTCCCGCCGCACGGGGCCGTCCACGGTGGAGAACCACCACTCCCGGGCCTTGCGGAGTGCGTCGGCGCCGCGCTGCCCGAAGCCGCTCATCGGGTGGAACACCTCGGCGTCGGGCGTGTAGAGCGCGGTCATCCGGTCGAGATCCCTCTCCTGGACGGCCCGGCCGAGTTCCGCGTCGACCCGGCGGACGGCGCCCTCGACGTCCTCGTCCTCCCAGTAGGGGCGGACCTCAAGGGCTCCGATGGCCGCAACGGGGTGCTTCGCGGCCGCCTCGACCGCCTCCTCCAGGCTGTCGCACTCGAGGACGTCGTAACCGGCGACGTACTCCTTGGTCTCGGCGAACGGCCCGTCGGTGCGCAGCACCTCGCCGCCGCGCACCCGTACGGTGACGGCGTCGGCGGGGAGGGCGAGGCGGTGTCCGTGCAGACGGACGCCGCTTCGGACGCCGTGTTCCTCGGCCCAGGGTCCGACGGGTGCCATGCCGGAGGCGTCGGCGGTGTCGTCGCCGCAGACCAGCAGCATGTACTTCATGGTTCCTCCTGATGACAGGTGCTCGGTGCCCGGTGCTCCGGGTGTCGGTCCGGGGGGCCTTTCACCTCACCGACGAACGGGTCCGCGCGGAATCGACACTCCCCCACCGCATTCTTTTCCGCCCGGTGCGCCGAAGCGGGTGAAACGGCCGGAGAGAGGGCGCCTCACGGCGGTGTGCTAATGTGCAGACAGCATTCGTGTACGCCCCGTTGTGGGCGCCGGTGCGGACTTCCCCTCTCCGGCTGCGGCCCAGGTCCTCGGTGACCGGTCCAGCAGCTTCCCAGCGACATTCCGCGCAGACGGCCTCGGGTCACCCCCTCCGCCGTGACCGCCCGTGTGTGTCCTCTCCGCCGCCCGAAGGCGTGAACACGCCGCCTTCCCGGTGACCCCCTCCCGACACCCCCATGACTCCCGTCCGTGAAAGGACCTCCCATGACCACCACACTCGAACACCCTCCCGTACAGCAGCGGACCCGGATCCGGGTCGCCGGCGTCCTGGACATCGCGCCGGACGGACAGGGCCGTCTCCGGGCGTCCGACTGCCTGCCCTCACCGGCCGACGTCCAGGTGCCCGCCGCCCTGATCCGCCGTCACGGCCTGCGCCGCGGCGACCTCGTGGAAGGCGAACGCGGCGGGCAGCGCACTCTCACCGACGTCCTCCTCGTCGGCGGCCGCGCCCCCGGAACGCTGCGCCACCGCCCGCACTTCCGCGACCTCACCCCGCTGCACCCGCGCGAGCGGCTGCGCCTGGAGCACCCGGCGGGCGGGCTGACGACCCGGCTGATCGACCTGATCGCGCCGGTCGGCAAGGGCCAGCGCGGCCTGATCGTGGCGCCGCCCAGGACCGGCAAGACCGTGCTCCTCCAGCAGATCGCCGCGGCCGTCGCCGGCAACCATCCCGAGTGCCGGCTGATGGTGATGCTGCTCGACGAGCGCCCCGAGGAGGTGACCGACATGCGGCGCTCGGTGCGCGGCGAGGTGTACGCCTCGACGTTCGACCAGGCCCCCGCACAGCACATCGCGCTCGCCGAACTCGTCGTGGAACGCGCCAAGCGGCTCGTCGAGCAGGGCCAGGACGTGGTCATCCTCATGGACTCCCTCACCCGGCTGTGCCGCGCCCACAACAACGCGGCCGCCGCCGGCGGCCGCACCCTCAGCGGAGGCGTCGACGCGGGCGCGCTCCAGGGCCCCAAGCGGCTCTTCGGGGCCGCACGCCTCGCCGAGGAGGGCGGTTCGCTCACCATCCTCGCCACCACCCTGGTGGAGACGGGCTCCCGCGCCGACGACCTGTTCTTCGAGGAACTCAAGGGCACCGGCAACATGGAGCTGCGCCTCGACCGCGCCCTCGCCGCCCGCCGGGTCTTCCCGGCGGTGGACATCACCCCGTCCGGCACCCGCCGCGAGGAACTGCTGCTGGACGAGGCCGAGTTGACGGCCGTACGCGGACTGCGCCGGGCCCTGCGGAGCCGGGACGGGCAGGCCAACCTCGAAACGATCCTCGAGCGCATGCGCGCCACCCCGGACAACGCGGCCTTCGTCCGCCGGATCCAGCCGACGCTGCCCACCGGCTGAACGGCGCCACCGGCCCGACGCCCCGTCAGCACACGCGCTCCGGCGCGCCGTCGCCCCGCCCGGCACCGGCCCTCAGACGCCCTCCCTCGCGCGGCTCAGAGGCCCACGGCACGCTCCTGCTGCGGCATCCGGGTGTTCGATCCCGTGACTCGGCCCTGGCAGAGCCGCGTACGGCGCGGCCGTTCCTACGTTTGCAGTATGACCATCGGACTCTCTTCGCGTGCGGCCGTCTCGTGCTCCGTTCTCTGTGTACTCGGCACCCTCGCACTGGCGCCCGCATCCGCGGCCACCCGCACCGACGCGGGGCCGGGCACGCCCCAGCCGGCGGCCACGTCCGCCGCGCCGGACGGACCGGAGACGCAGGTGCGGCCCCACGACGGGGCACCGGCCGTCCCGGAGGGCGTCTCCGCACGGTCGTGGCTGGTGGCCGACGCGGACAGCGGCGAGGTGCTCGCCGCGCACGACGCGCACCGCGAGCTGCCCCCCGCCAGCACGCTGAAGACGCTGTTCGCCCTCACCCTGCTCCCGAAGCTGCCCGGCGGCGTCCGGCACACCGTCACGGCCGGGGACCTGGCGGGCATCGGCGCCGGCAGCAGCCTGGTGGGCGTCGTGGAGGGGGAGAGCTACCGTGCCGACGACCTGTGGCGCGGGGTCTTCCTCAAGTCGGGCAACGACGCCGTGCACGTCCTGGCCGCGATGAACGGCGGCTGGACCGTCACCGCGGGCGAGATGCAGGAGAAGGCGCACTCCCTGGGCGCCCGCGACACCCACGTCGTCTCGCCCGACGGGTACGACGCGCCCGGTCAGGTGTCGTCGGCGTACGACCTCGCGCTCTTCGCCCGGGAGGGACTGCGCAACGCGGACTTCGCGCGCTACTGCGCCACCGTCGACGCGGAGTTCCCCGCGGCGCCCGGCCGGACGATCCGGATCCAGAACACCAACCGCCTGCTGACCGGCGCCGACGGCGTCGCACGCTACCCCGGTCTGATCGGCATCAAGAACGGCTACACCAGCGGGGCGGGCAACACACTGATGGCCGCCGCCCGGCGCGGCGACCGGACTCTCGTCGTCACTGTGCTCGATCCCCGCTCGGGGGGCGGCCACGCCGTGTACGAGGAGGCCCGTGCCCTGCTCGACTGGGGCTTCGCGGCCTCCGGGCACGTCGACCCCGTGGACTCGCTCACCCCGCCCGCGCCGCCCGCCGCCCAGGCCGGACCACCCGCCGCCCGGGCCGCGTCCGCCGCACCGGCGGCCGGTCCCGTACGGGGCTGGCGCAAGGCGGTGTGGATCTGCGGTGCGGGCGGGCTGGGCGCGGCGGCCGTGGCGCTGGCCCTGCGTGTCAAGGGCCGGGGTCAGTCGATCACACCGGATCCGAGCAGGCCGAACAGCAGCAGTCCCACGACGACGCGGTAGACGACGAACGCGTTGAAGGAGTGCTTGGCGACGAACTTCAGCAGCCAGGCGATCGAGGCGTAGGCGACCACGAAGGAGACCAGGGTGCCCACGACGAGCGGGGCGGCGCCCGCGCCCGTGCCCAGGGCGTCCTTCAGCTCGTACAGCCCGGCGCCGGTCAGTGCGGGGATACCGAGGAAGAAGGAGAGCCGGGTGGCCGCGACCCGGTCCAGGTCGAGCATCAGCGCGGTGGACATCGTCGCGCCGGAGCGCGAGAAGCCGGGGAAGAGCAGGGCGAGGATCTGCGAGCCGCCGACGAGCATCGCGTCCTTGAAGGTCGTGTCGTCCTCCCCCCGCTTGTGCCGGCCCATCTGGTCCGCCGCCCACATCACCCCGCTGCCGACGATCAGCGAGCCCGCGACCACCCAGAGCGAGGCCAGCGGTCCCTCGATGAGCGGCTTCGCGGCGAGTCCCACGATCACGATGGGGATCGTCGCGTAGATCACCCACCAGGCGAACTTGTAGTCGTGGTGGTAGCGCTCCTCGCGGTGGGCGAGGCCACGCCCCCAGGCCGAGACGATCCGCACGATGTCCTTGAAGAAGTACACGAGCACGGCGGCGATGGCGCCGACCTGGATGACCGCCGAGAAGCCGACGACGGCGTCGTCGTCCACGGGAATGCCCATCAGGCCCTCGACGATCTTGAGATGGCCGGTGGAGGACACGGGAAGGAATTCGGTCACCCCCTCGACGGCTCCGAGGACGACGGCCTGACCGACGGAGATGGCGCTCATGGGATCCAGTTCTGCTCAGGTTGCGGAGCGGCCCCCGTACGGGAGGCCGGTGCGGCCGGCACGGGGTGCGGGGCCCGGCGCGGACGCGGGGCCAGTATTACTACGTCCGGGTGAACGTCCGGCGACTACGCCCACAACATTCCGGCGGCCCATACCCCCGCGAACGCGGCACCGAGCCCCGCCGCCACACTCCCGGCCACGTTGGCGAGAGCGTAGATCCCGGCCCCGTCCTCGGCCAGCCTGAGTGTCTCGAAGGAGAACGTGGAGTAGGTGCTCAGCGCTCCGCACAGACCGGTGCCGAGGAGCAGCTGGACATGTGCGCTCGCGGCGCCGGTGAGCAGACCGAGGATCAGACTGCCCGTGACGTTGACCGTGAAGGTGCCCCAGGGGAAGAGCGTGTCGTGTCTCCTCTGCACCGCGCGGTCGGTCAGATGGCGCAGCGGGGCGCCGACCATCGCGCCGGCGATCACCAGCAGCCAGTTCACGACGAATTCTCACCCTCCCCGGGCGCGTCGCCCGGGCTGCCGTCACCGGGGGTGTACCGGACGGCCTCGCACGCCTCGAGGGTGACGAGCCCGTCGGTGACCAGCTCGTCGAGCTCGGGCAGGAAGGCCCGTACGCGCTGCTCGGTGTCCACGACGACCACGGCCACCGGAAGGTCCTCGCTGAGCGTGAGCAGCCGGGAGGTGTGGATCATGGCGGAGGCGCCGAAGCCCTCGATGCCCCGGAAGACGCTGGCGCCCGCGAGACCCGCCCGGTGGGCCCGGTGCACGATCTCGGTGTAGAGCGGCCGGTGGTGCCAGGTGTCGTTCTCCGAGAGGAAGACCGTCAGTTTCAGGGCGCTGCCCGTCCGTCTCGTCATCGTCGTCTCCCTGCCAGTGCGCGCCGGGCCGCCGTCGCTCCGAGCCACACCGCCGCGAGCGCCACCGCCACGGTCCCGGCGAGACAGCCGAGCGCCTTCCCGGTGTGCCCGGCGTCGAGCAGCCGCTGGGTGTCGACGGCGTACGTGGAGAACGTGGTGAACCCTCCGAGTACGCCCGTACCGAAGAAGGGGCGCACCAGCCGGTGGGCCGCCCACGCGTCGGTGATCACGACCATGAAGACGCCGATCACGGCGCAGCCGACGGCGTTGACACCCAGGGTCGTCCAGGGGAATCCGCCGGGTTCGACGGGCCACAGCCGGGCGGCGCCGTACCGCGCCGTGGCGCCGAGGGCGCCGCCGAGCGCGACGACGGCGACGATCGGGGCCTGACCGCGCCACTGGGGCCGGTGCCGGACGGGCACGGGCGCGTCCGGCGACACCGGTGTCCCGGCCCGCTCCGGGTGCGGGACTGTCATGTACGTCCATCTCCTACGGGCGCCACGGCCGTCTGCTGCCGGTCCGCGACCGTGTCATGGGCACGCGATCGCGGCCGGTCAACAGGGTAGCGCCGGGCGCGCGGTCAGGAGGCGGAGGCGGGGTCCTGGACGAGGCCGACGAGGTTGCCGTCCGCGTCCTTGACCGAGGCGATGAGCCGGCCGCCGCCCACGTCCTGGACGTCCTGAAGCACCTCGGCCCCGGCGTCGACGAGGCTCGCCAGCCGCTCCTTGAGGTCGGTGACGTGCCAGTACGGCACCGGTCCGGTCATCCCCTTGGAATGGCCGTTGGGGTCGAGGCCGACGTCCTGGCCGGCGTCCTTGAAGCCGACGTAGTAGGGCTCGTCGGCGTAGGGCTCCACGCCGAGCAGGGCCGTGAACAGCGCCTTCGCCCGGGCGATGTCCTTGACGGGGTAGACGATGGTCTGCAGGCCGGCGGTCATGGCGACTCCTGTGGGGTTCTCAGTGGTGGACCGGCGGGGGCCGGTGCGGGGTGGCGTTACCCGGCGCCCGGGCCGCGCCGCGCCGACGTTCGCCGTCGGTGTTTCTCACGCTAAGCCCGGGGACGTGCACCCGGCTTCTCCGATCCTGACCGTCCGGGCGGGAGCGTCGGAGGACGGGGCGGCCGGGACGCGCGAGAGGGGCGTCCGGGCGGGCGCCTGAGGCCGGCTCGCACTGGTTGCAACGGAACTAGTTGCACAGTCAACGAATGGCCCGATCTCTGTTACCGTGAGGACATGGCAGCGAAAACGGCCGGCACCCGCCTCGAGGACCAGTGGCGGGACATCCTCTCCGTGCACGCGCGCACGATGTGCGAGATCGACCGCGCCCTGCACGCGTACGGCCTGGGCGCCAGTGACTTCGAGGTGCTCGACATCCTCGCCTCGGGCGAGATCACGTCCTCCGCCGAGCAGTGCCGCGTGCAGAACATCGCCGACCGGGTCCACCTGAGCCAGAGCGCCCTGTCACGTCTCATCGGGCGGCTCGAGAAGGACGGTCTGCTGGAGCGCACCGTCTGCCAGGAGGACCGTCGCGGAGTATGGGTCGCACTCACCCGCAAGGGCCGCGACCTGCACGCCGAGGTACGGCCGCTGCAGCGCGCCGCGCTCGCCCGCATGCTCGACGGCTGACCGCCCGCGCGAGGTTCCGCGGGGCTCGCGACGGCTGACCGCCCGCGCCAGGTTCCGCAGGGCTCGTTCACGGGTCGACCGCGCCGGTTCACGGATCCCGGGATCCTCGGAGCCCGCTCACGCGCCCGGCCGCCGGGCGCGGGGGCGGGACGCGTCCCTTCCCGTCCGGTGGCCGGACCGCGAACGGCTGGTTCGTCTCAGGGCCGCGCGAGCAGGGTCCTTACGCCCTCGGAGTTGAGCGTCAGACCGTGCGGCGAGCTGGCGTCGATGGTGAGCGACAGGTCACCGGAGGGCCACTGCGACGCGAGCGCCCCCAGGGGAACCAGCCGGTAGCGGGAGACGAACGGCAGCAGCTCGGCCATCTCCAGCTCCGAGGTGAAGACCGGCACCACCTGCTCGCCGCTCGGCTGCTCCAGAACGGGCAGTGCCACCGCGGTCGAGTCCTCCGCCTCCTCGACGGCGTCGTCCGGCACGGGGATCAGCACCTGGCTGCCGGCCAGCGTGGCCAGCGCCGCCGCGTCCTCGGTGTTCGCGGCCAGCGTGTCCAGCGCCTCCTGGGCCGGCGTCGCGGCCCCGGGCGGGGTGTTGTCGCGGGGAGTGTTCGAGGGTGTGTCCATGGCAGCTTCCCAGGTAGTGGTGGCAGGTCTCCCAGGGCGGGAGCCGCCCCGGGCGCAACCCCCGTCGCGTACCCGAACGGGAAACGGGCATTCCTGTACCGAGGGATGTGAGATCCATGGCCGAGCTGCCGACGGCGCGGCCGGCGGAGCTGCGCAGGGGGGCGCAGCCGACGTCCGGCGATCCCGGAGCGGTACGCCCCGAGCAGTCGGCCCCTCAGCGGGGTCCCGGGTCGTTGGGCACGCGCGCCCCGTGTCAGGTGCGCCTCACGGCGTGTCCTCTTCCCGCAGCCGGGGCAGCACCGTACTGCGGTAGAAGTCGAAGAAGCCCTGCTGGTCGGGTCCGATCTGGTTGACGTACACCTCGTCGAAGCCGGCCCGGGCGAACGCGCCCACGGCGTCGGTGTGTTCGGCCGCGTCGTCGCCGCAGACCACGCCCTCGGAGATCATCTCCTCCGTCACCAGCGTCGACGCCTGCTCGAAGTGGGCGGGCACGGGCAGGACCTGCGCCAGCTCGCCGGGGAGCTGCTCGTTGGGCCACAGGCGGTGCGCGGTCTTGACCGCCTGCTGCCGGTCGGTTCCCCAGCACACCTTGAGTCCGCCCAGCACCGGCTTCCGGCCGCCTCCCGCCCGGCGGAACTGCCCCACCAGCTCCTCGTCCGGCGCCATGGTGACGAAGCCGTCGCCGATGCGGCCGGCCAGTGCGGCGGCCTTGGGGCCGAAGCCGGAGACGTACAGCGGGACCGGCTGCTCGGGCAGCGTGTAGAGCCTGGCGTTCTCGACCGTGTAGTGGCGGCCCCGGTGGGTGAGTTCCTCGCCCGTGAAGAGGTTGCGGATCACCTGGACCGCTTCCTCCAGCATGTCCAGCCGTACGTCCGCGGTGGGCCAGGCGTCGCCGAGGATGTGCTCGTTGAGGGCCTCCCCGCTGCCGATGCCGAACCGGAACCGCCCCTGGGTGAGGACGCCCGCGGTCGCCGCCGCCTGCGCGTTCACGGCCGGGTGCATCCGTACCGTCGGGCAGGTCACGAAGGTGGTCACCGGGAGGGAGGTCACCTGCGACAGGGCGCCGATCATCGACCAGACGAACGAACTCTGCCCCTGTTCCCCGTTCCACGGATGGAAGTGGTCGGAGATGGCGAGCGCCTCGAAGCCGGCCTGTTCCGCCGCACGGGCCTGGTCCAGGAGCTCAGCCGGGGTGAACTCCTCACTCGACAGGAAGTAGCCGTAGCGTGCCATGGTCGTCGGCTCCACATCGCTGGGTGTGTGCGGGGCCGGGGCCGCCGCGTCTCGGGACGGTGGACGGGGCCGGGAGGCCGCCGCCGTCCTGCCGGGTTGCCGGGGCGGCGGCGCCCAAACACACCCGGCGGGCGTCGGAAGGCGGCCAGCCATGCCCTGCAAAGGGTGATAACCAGCCTTATAGTCCAGCTTGACGGCTAGCAGCGGTAACGCGGGGGAAGAGCAGTCCCGGACACCGACCCGCCATTCAGGAGTCGCCATGTGGGGCCATGTCAATGAAGGTCGTACTCCCGCGGCGCGGCCGGAGTCGGAGAGCGATCAGGTCAAGCAGCTGCAGGAGCGGGTGTCCCGGCTGGAACAGGCCGTGGACGCGAACGCCACGATCGACCAGGCGTGCGGTGTCCTCGTCGCGGTGGGCCGCATGACCCCGGCCGAGGCCTGGGACCTGATGCGGGAGACGTCCATGCGCACCAGCATCAAGCTCCGCCACGTGGCGGAGCTGATCGTCGACTGGGGCACCACCGGCCGGCTTCCCGCGGAGATCCGCGGCGAGCTGGACCGGCACCGCGCGGACCCGACCGGCTCCGCCCGCCACTGACCTCACGCGCCGGCCCCGCCCACCGCTGACCTGCCTTCACCGCACGGGTTCACCGGCGCCGGCGGCCTCGGCGTCGGCCTCGGCGTCGGCCTCGGCTGAGGTGAGGCGCCCGTCGTGGACCTCGTAAACCCGGTCGGTCACGCCGAGGTGGGCGCGATCATGGGTGACGAGGACCGTGGCGGTGCCCTGTCGGCGCGTGAGCCGGGCGATCAGGTCGATGACGGCGGCGCCCCGCTCGTGGTCGAGGGCGCTGGTCGGCTCGTCGACCAGGAGCACGGTCGGTTCGTTCATCAGCGCGCGGGCGATGTTGAGACGCTGCCGCTGGCCGCCGGAGAGCTGGTGCGGGCGCCGCCCCGCGCGGTCGGCGAGGCCCACGGCGTCCAGGAGTTCCATCGCCCGCGGCCGGGCCCCGGCCGCGCCGCGGCCGTCGATCCGCGCCATCACCTGGAGCTGTTCGGCCGCGGTGAGCGAGGGCAGCAGGTTGGGCTGCTGGAAGACGATCCCGATCCGGTGGCGGCGCAGCCTCGTCAGTTCGCCGCGGCTCAGGCCGGTGGTGCGCACGCCGTCGACGGTGACCGTGCCCGAGTCGGGTGTGACGAGCGTGGCGGCGACCGCGAGCAGGCTGGACTTGCCGGAGCCGGAGGGGCCGATCACGGCGGCCAGGCTCCCCCTGGGCACGTCCAGGCTGACCCGGTCCAGCGCGGTCAGCCTCCCGTCGCCGTCGGGATAGGTGAGGGTGACGTCGTTCAGTTCGAGGCTCATCGGATGCTCCCCAGGGCGGTCAGCGGGTCGACGGAGGTGATCCGGCGGATCGACAGCGCGGCCCCGAGCACGCCGAGCAGGATCATCACGGCGGCCGGGACGAGGACGGTGGCGGGATCGAGGAGGAAGGGCACGGAGTCACCGACGAGGGTGCCGATCCCCGCGGCGAGCGACGTACCGACGAGGGTGCCGCCCGTGAGCAGGACGGCGGCCTGGCCGAGGGCGTCGCGCAGCAGCGCGGCGGTGGAGGCCCCGAGGGCCTTCAGCACGGCGATGTCCGCTCCGCGCTGGATGGTCCACACGGTGAAGAAGGCGCCGACGACCAGGGCGGAGATGGCGAACAGGAAGGCGCGCATCAGCTGCAGGGAGCCGTTCTCGGAGGTGTAGGAGCCGATCGCGGACAGCGAGTCGTCCCGGGAGACGGTCCGGGTGCCGGCCGCCCGGTCGGCGGCCTCCACGTCGGCGCCTGACGCGGTGGTCAGGGCGATGACGGAGGCGGTGGGCCCGTCCGCGCCCGCCGCCGGGGGCGCGGTCCGCTGCCACGTGCGCAGACTGGTCCAGATCACCGGGGTGTGGCTGAAGGAGGCGTCGCCTTTCACGGTGGCGACGGTCAGCTTCCGCCCGCCGATCAGGAACGTGTCACCGGCGCGCAGACGGAGCTCGTCGGCGGCCGCCGTGGACAGGACGGCCGAGGTGTCGTCGATCCGGTCGCCGTCCGGGGCCAGCGGGGAACCGGGCCGTACGCCGAACGCGGAGACCCCGGCGCTGTGGTCGCCCGCGGTGGCCTTGGTGGTGGCGATGCCCAGCGGTTCGGCCCGGGTGACGCCGGGCGTGCGAGCCCATCGCCGCCACTGGTCCTCGGTGACGACGGACGTGGAGTACGACAGGCTCTGCCCGCCGCTGGGCCGGTCGAAGGAGATCCGGTCGGCGTCCAGGCCGGTGATCGCGGAGACGTTCTCCCGGCCGAGCCCGGCGGTCAGCCCGGACAGCAGCCCGACCAGCAGGGTGATCAGCACGATGACGCCGCCCATCAGGGCGAAGCGCCCCTTGGCGAACTTCAGGTCTCTCCAGGCGACGAACACGGGGTGGGCCCGACCTTTCACACGGTGGAAGCGGTACGGCTCCACCGTCGCCCCAGGCACCCCGTCCGGGCATCCGGCACAGGGCCTGACCTCGGGGAACGAAGGAGGGCGGACGGTTTGTAACTTTCGATGGAGGCCACGGCACGGGCCGGGCTCATAGGGTGGACAGCACCGTGAACACCACCGCCCCCGCCTCCCCCGTCCCCACCACCCGGCTGCTGGCCTGGTGCCTGCACCTGCTGGTCGCCGGACTGCTGGCGCTGGCCGCCGGGAGGGCCGTCGCCGACGGCGAGCCGCACGCCCCGGCCGTCGTCGCGGTGGCCGCCGTACTGGGACTGGTGTACGCCGCGGGCCCGTCGATGCGCAGCACCCACGTCTCCCGGCGGGCCGCGGCGGTGTGGCTGGCCGCCGTGGGGGTCGTCTGGCTGGCGCTGCTGGTCCTGACCGCCGACGGCGTGTGGATCGCGTTCCCGCTGTACTTCCTCCAGCTCCATCTGCTCCCGCGCCGCACCGGTCCGGCCGTCGTCGTCGCCACGGCGCTCGCGGCGATCGTCGCGTTCGCCGCCCACAGCGGCGCCCTCACCCTGGCGACCGCGGTCGGCCCGGCACTCGGCGCCGCGGTGGCCGTCGCGGTGGTCCGGGGCTACCAGGCCCTGTACCGGGAGAGCGAGCGGCGCCGGAGACTGATCGAGGAGCTGACCCTCACCCGTGCCGATCTGGCGGCCGCCCAGCACACCGCCGGGGTGCTGGCCGAACGCGAGCGGCTGGCCCACGAGATCCACGACACCCTCGCCCAGGGGCTGACCAGCATCCAGCTGCTGCTGCGCGCCGCCGAGCGCGCCCTGCCCGGCCGGCCGGAGCTCGCCGCCCGCCATGTGGAGCAGGCGCGCCAGTCCGCCGTGGACAATCTCGCCGAGGCCCGCCGCTTCGTCGCGGCGCTCGTCCCGCCCTCGCTGGAGGGCATCACCCTGGCCGACGCGCTGGAACGCCTGTGCACCACCGTCTCCGCCCGGCATCCGCTGACCGCCCGCTTCCGCCTCACCGGCACGGCCGTGCCCCTGCCCACGGGTCACGAGGTCGCCCTGCTGCGCATCGCCCAGTCCGCCCTGTCCAACACGGTCCGCCACGCCGGTGCCGCGACGGCCGACGTCACGCTCGGCTTCCCGGACGGCCGGGCCGTCCGTCTGGACGTCGTGGACGACGGCCGCGGCTTCGACCCCGGCTTGCTGGCCAGCCCCGGCCCGGACGGCGGTGGCTTCGGGCTCGCCGCCGCGCGCGCACGCGCGCAGGCGCTCGGCGGCACGCTCACCGTTCAGTCCGCTCCCGGCCACGGCACCACGCTGGCCGTCCGGCTCCCCCTGGGGGGTCTCTGACATATGCCCGCGGCGTCGCGGCGCCCGGCACGCACGCTCCTTCTCCCCCGCTCGTCTGTCAGACACCCCCTCGCCCCGCCCGCCGACGACCGACCCGAGGCCCGCCCGTGACCGACACCGGAACCCCCGTCCGACTGCTGCTCGCCGACGACCACCCGGTGGTGCGCGCCGGACTGCGCGCCGTACTGGAGACCGAGCCCGGCCTGGCGGTGGTGGCCGAGGCCGTCACAGCCGAGGAGGCCGTCGCCCGCGCGGCCGAGGGCGACATCGACGTCGTGCTGATGGACCTGCGGTTCGGCAAGGGGATGGGCGGTGCCGAGGCCACCGCGGCGATCACCGCGCGCCCCGGCGCCCCGCGGGTGCTCATCGTCACCACGTACGACACCGACGCGGACACCCTGCCCGCCATCGAGGCGGGCGCCACCGGCTATCTGCTCAAGGACGCGCCGCCCGAGGATCTGGCGGCCGCCGTACGGACCGCCGCCACCGGCCGCGCCGCCCTCGCCCCCACCGTCGCCGACCGGCTGATGAACCGGCTGCGCACCCCGCTGACCACGCTCACCCGCCGGGAGACGGAGGTGCTCGCCCTGGTCGCCGAGGGCCTGTCCAACCAGGCCGTCGCCGCCCGGCTGCACCTCACCGAGGGCACCGTCAAGTCGCACCTGGCCCGCGTGTACGCCAAACTCGGCGTCGACTCCCGTACCGCCGCCGTGGCCACGGCCTCCGGTCTGGGGCTCATCCGCCGCTGACACGGCTCCGCGGCTGTCGCCCCCGCCGAGGGGGGGGACGGCCGGAGGCACGACCTGAGGGACGGCCGGAGGGACAACCTGAGGCACGTCACCGGCCGGGCGGGGCCTCCGCCCCGGTCACCGGCGCGTGCCACACGAGTCTGGTGCCCCCGCCGTCCGGTGTGCTCCACTCCATGTCGCCGCCGAGGCCGCGGGCCCGCTCGGCCATGTTGGCGAGGCCGCTGCGGCGGCCCTCGGCCGGGATGCCCACGCCGTCGTCCGTCACCGCGAGCCGGACGGTCCTGCCGTCGGTCTCCAGCGCCACCTCCACCCGGCCGGCGTGCGCGTGCCGGGCGATGTTCGTCAGCGACTCCGACAGCACCGCGACCACGTGGTCGGCGGTCTCCTGGGACAGATGCGTGTCCAGGAGCCCTTCCATCCGCACACTGGGCGCGAACCCGATGACCCGCGCGGCCTCCCCGATCACCCGCACCGCCCGCGCCCGCAGTCCGGGGGCGGCCTCGTCGTCCCGGGTGCGCAGGCCGAAGATCGTCGACCGGATGATCTTGATCGTCTCGTCCAGGTCGTCGACGGCCCGCAGCACCCGCTCCTTGGCCCCGCTGTGCTCGATGAGCCGCCCGGCGCTCTGCAGGGTCATGCCGGTCGCGAACAACCGCTGGATGGCCAGGTCGTGCAGGTCCCGGGCGATCCGGTCCCGGTCCTCCAGCAGTGCGATCTGCTCCGCGTCCTGCCGGCGGTCGGCCAGCTCCATCGCCAGCGCCGCCTGCGCGGCGAAGGTCTTGAGCGGGTCGACCTCCTTCTCGGAGAAGTTCCTGGC
The DNA here is from genome assembly GCF_042956125.1 of Streptomyces sp. NPDC008313. NCBI lineage: Bacteria > Bacillati > Actinomycetota > Actinomycetes > Kitasatosporales > Streptomycetaceae > Streptomyces > Streptomyces sp. NPDC008313. Next base: position 30,248 of record NZ_JBIBFR010000010.1, on the reverse strand, counting down.
GCCCGTCTCCCGGGCGAGCAGGACCACTCCCCGTATGCGGTCGCCGGCGCCGATGGGCACGGCGACGGCGGGGCCGAGACCGACGAACCGCGGCGGCCCGGCCGACACGCGGTCGTCGTTGGCGATGTCCACGCTGGTCACCGGGGCGCCGTCGGTGAACGCCTGCCCGGTCAGGGAGCCCGTCACGGGCAGCACCAGGCCGCGGTGGGCCTGCGCCTGCCGGCCGATGGCCAGTTCCACGGTGAGCGTGTCGGTGCCCTTCACGAGCGTGGACATCGCGGCGAGGGCGGAGCCGGTGATCTCCTGCGCGCGTTCGGCGATCAGCTGGAGGATCTCGGCCTGGTCCGCGCCGGACATCAGCGTGTGGGTGATCTCCGCGTTCGCCCCCAGCCAGCGCTCCCTCAGCCGCGACTCCTCGTACAGCCGCGCGTTGTCGATCGCCACTCCGGCCGCCACCGCGAGCGTGGACAGGACCGACTCGTCGTCCTCGTCGAACGCCAGGCCGCCGCGCTTCTCGGTCAGGTACAGGTTGCCGAAGACCTGCTCCCGCACCCGGATCGGGACGCCGAGGAAGCTGTTCATCGGGGGGTGGTGGGCCGGGAAACCGTAGGACGACTGGTGCTCCGACAGCTTCGGGAGCCGCAACGGCTCCGGATGCCGGATCAGCTCGCCCAGGATGCCGTGCCCTTCGGGGTAGTGGCCGATCGCCGCGATCCCCGCCTCGTCGATGCCGACGGTGACGAATTCAGAGAGCCTCCTGCCGTCCGGCCCGATCACGCCCAGGGCCGCGTATTCGGCGTCGACCAGGACCGCGGCGGCCTCGACGATCCGGCGCAGCGCCTGCTCCAGGTTCAGCTCCCGGCCGACGGCGAGGACCGCCTCCAGCAGACTGTGCACCCGGTCCCGGGTGCCGCGCGCCGCGTCGAGGCGCGCCTGCAGCTCCTCCAGCAGCTCGTCCAGCCGCAGCTGCGGCAGCCGCACCTGCGCCTCCCCCGACTCTTGGGAGTCTGCCACCGCTGATCCTCCGAGCCCGTCTGAAGTGCCATGTCGTGAGCGGTTCGCTCAAGCAGTCAGATTAGCTGTTGGGAAAGGACGGCGGCACATGCCCTTCACGGTGGGAGCGGGAGCCGGGTCCAGGCCGCGGCACCGGGAGGAGTGAGAGGACGAGGAGGACGCGGATGTCCCCGTGATCGGTGATCTGATCGGTGATCGGTGTATCAGTGCGTCCGGCCCCGCAGCCGGTCCTGGGCCTGGGTGGCGATGACGGCGGCCTGGATACGCCGCTCCACGCCGAGCTTGGCGAGCAGGCGGGAGATGTGGTTCTTCACCGTCTTCTCGGCCAGGTAGAGGCGCTGCCCGATCTGGCGGTTGGTCAGGCCCTCACCGATCAGGAGGAGGATCTCCCGCTCCCGTTCGGTCAGTCCGGGCAGGGCGTCCGGCTCCTCCTCCTTCGGCTGCTCACCGCCGCGCAGCCGGGCCATCAGTTTGGTGGTGGCGGTCGGGTCGAGCAGTGACTGGCCGCGAGCCACGGTGCGCACCGCCGACACCAGGTCGGAGCCCTGGATCTGCTTCAGCACGTAGCCGGAGGCGCCCGCCATGATCGAGTCCAGCAGCGCCTCCTCGTCGTCGAACGAGGTCAGCATCAGGCAGGCCAGCTCCGGGAGCGCCGAGCGCAGTTCCCGGCAGACGGTCACGCCGTCGCCGTCGGGCAGCCGGACATCGAGCACCGCGACGTCGGGCCGCAGGGCGGGTACGCGCACCAGGGCCTGCTCCACGGTGGCGGCCTCGCCGACCACCGTGATGTCGGTCTCGTCGTCCAGCAGGTCGTGCACCCCTCGCCGTACCACCTCGTGGTCGTCGAGGAGGAAGACCCGGATCGGGGTGTCGGGTCCGGCCTGCTCACGGTCCGCCATCGGTCGCTCCTTGTGTGTGGGGCATACGAGGGAGACCCTTCCCCAAGCGCCGCCGGAAAACCAGGGCCGGTCGGCCCCGGCCCGCTCACACCAGGATGCCCTACCGGCCGCCCGCCCGACCCGGTGTTCCGCGGGCGCCGCTCGCGGACCTTCGGACGCGGACCTTCGGACACCGCTGAGGGCCGTCCGGCCCTAACGGCGTGCGGGGGACACGGGGGACCATGGAGGGATGCAGCAGAACGACGGCCTTCGGCCGATGGACCGACAGGAGTGCCTGCGCCTGCTGGCCGACGTTCCGGTCGGCCGCGTCGTGTACACGAGGCAGGCGCTTCCGGCGGTGCTGCCGGTGAACTTCGCCCTGGACGCGGACGCGTCCGTACTGGTGCGGACCTCGGCCGGGTCCGACCTCGTCAAGGCGGTCGACGGTTTCGTGGTCGCCTTCGAGGCGGACGAGTTCGACACCGCGCGCCGGTCGGGCTGGAGCGTGGTCGTCACCGGGCAGGCGACCGTGGTCACCGATCCGGCGGAGCACGAGCGACTGCTGCGGTCCGGCCCCCGGTCCTGGATGCCGATCCGGGACGACGTGTTCCTCCGGATCGAGTCCACGGTGGTCACCGGGCGGGAGCTGAACGACCTGGACGGCATCGGCTGAGCGGACCCGACGCGCACGGCCGGGGCCGGGTCGGCGGCGGGCCGGATCGACTGCGGGCCGGATCGACGGCGGGCCGGAGGGCACACGTCGGCGCGCTGCGGCCATCGGGTGACGGCTCACGGCGTCCGGACCTCCCGGGCTGCGCGGACGGCGGATCAGGCCGGAAGCTGGAAGCCGAGTCCGTGACGGCGGGCCGCTGCCCCACGCGGTCGTCCCCCGCCGTCCAGTCGAGGAGGAACCATGGCCGACCAGCGCGAGGAACCGGGCCGCATCGTGGTCGGGGTGGACGGTTCCGACTCGTCCAAGCAGGCCCTTCGCTGGGCCGTCCGCCAGGGAGAACTCACCGGCGGTGTGGTGGAGGCGGTCACCGCCTGGGACTTCCCCCAGTTCCACGGCGCGCTCGGCTGGCTGCCCCCGTCGAGCGGCGACGAGGCGGCGCTGGAGGGCCGGGCCCGCGCGGAGCTCAAGCAGGCCGTCGAGGAGGCCGTGGGCCCGGACCCGTCGGCCGAGGTGCGTACGGACGTGCGCTACGGCACCCCCGCCAGTGTGCTGCTCAACGCCTCGCACGGCGCGTCCCTGCTCGTCGTCGGCAGCCGGGGCCTCGGCGGCTTCGCGGGGCTGATGCTGGGATCGGTCGCCCAGCACTGCGCCCAGCACGCCTCCTGCCCGGTCGTCGTGTTCCGCGACGGCACGCGGTGACGGGGCCCGGGTAAACGGGCCCCGTCACCGCCGGACCGCCGTGCTCCGGCTCCCGCTCTGGCTCTGGCTCTGGCTCTGGCACCTTGGTCGGAGAACTCACAGGAACTGCTGAAGCCAGTGCAGGAAGAGTCCGCCCGCTCCGGCGCCCAGGCCGTAGGCCAGGCCACGCAGCAGGGAGAAGGTGGCGGCCTCACGACGGCGGCGCCTGCGGCGCGAGTCCATAGCCGGGACAGCGGGTCGGCGGTTACGCTTCACGGTGCATACGTCCTTCAAGGGCGTGTGGGAGAGCCTGCCGGCGGTCAGTGGCCTGGGAACCGGGACTGCGGGCAGGTTTTTCGTCTGTACGGGAGTCAGCGCGGGAGTCAGTGGGTTCGGGCGCAGCCCTGAAGGCGCCGGGCGAGGCCGGCATCGGGTCGGCACACGAGGCGGTCGTCCGCGTCATCACGGGTGGCCAGTCGGCGCACTTCGGCCTTCAGGACGGGTGTGACGGGTGTCGGAGGCCGGTGACTTCCGGTGTAGGCCGCGAAGCTGGCGACCGCGGTGACGAACGTCTTCTCCACGTCAGGGTCGTCGTCCAGGTCGATCAGGTTCAGCAGGACCTCGCGCCAGTGCCGGGCCTCCGCGGTCTCACCGCGGCCGTGGTGCAGCAGATGAAGGCAGAAGGCACTGGCACCACTGCCGGCACCGGCGGCGAACGCCCACCAGAACTGGGCGCTTTCCGGATGGCTGGCCACGTAGAGCATGCAGGCGAAGATGTGCGCGCCGTCCAGGTCGATCTCCTGGGTGTCCTGGTCGCGGGTCAGCAGCTTGTAGGGGGGCTCTCCGATCGCGACGGCGAGCCGCTCGACGTGGCCGGCGGCTCCGGGCTGGTCCAGGCTCCAGCTGACGAACTCTCCGAGATCGCGCAGGGCTTGGAAGACCGATGGCATGGCGTCCGCCACGGGGATGTAGCCGGCGTCCCGGCCCAGACGGTGCAGCCCGGCGACCACGTCGAACGCGGGCTGCCGGGCGCGCAGGCGTCGGCCCGCCGCGGCCAGCACTTGTTCGGTGTGCGACGGAGACCCCTTCGTTGCAGTCATGTCACTTGCTCCTTCGTATACGGGCGGGCATGGCCTGCTCCAGGCGCTCCTTGGCCTTCCGGCCGTGGTAGTCGACGGTGCTGGTCGTCACGCCGAGGTACCAGGCGATGTCGTGGGTGGGGCAACCACACAGGTAGCGCAGGACCGTGACGTCGAACTGCCGTGAGGGCAGTGCGCACAGAGCGCGCGCCACGTCGCTGTCCTCGGTCAGTTCGGCGAGGTTGTCCCGGTAGTTCGTCAGCTTCTCGGAGATGACGGTGCGTCGGAGTATCGCCCAGGTCTGCTGATGGACGTTGCCCGCTGCCAGGAGCGCCGGCCAGTGCGCGAGGATCTCGAAGAAGGCCCGGTGGACGGCGTCCTCAGCAGTCTGCCGGTCCTTGAGAACGGCTCGCGCGAACCGGCGGTAGTCCTCCTGGTTCTTCACGTAGAGCGCCTCGAATTCCAGTGGGAACGGAAGCACCGCAGTGACCGCCACCGGGCTGCCGCTGGAGCCCGCACGGGCATCGTCGGTCATGAATCCTCTTCATTGAGGCAGATACGAACGGCTCCGCGATACGAATACGCGTACCGGCGGAGCCCCCTGACGACGCCTATGCAACCCGGCCGAACGGGCGTACACGCATGGGCGGGCAAGCGAATCCCATGCAGAGTTACTTCAATCTTGTATGAAGTCATCACCTACCGGCTGGTAACGCACAGTGAGCAGCCATTTTCCCGCAGACGCCGACGAGTGGTCTACGCCTTCGCAGGAACTGCTGTGTCGTAGTTCACTCACGGAACCAGCGAATCAACTCGAACTTCCCTCACTCGAACGGGTGATGAGCACTCGCCTTCGCATCTGAAACAGCAATGGGCGCCCCGCATGACGGTGGTCCGCGGCCCCACCCGCTTCCGCGATGACCGGGACCGCCGAAGGTCCCGGCGGTCCCGCCCTACTCTCCGCTGTCGGCATCGCTGACGTCACCGTCCTCGACGTACCGGGTGACGTGTTGCCCAGAACGGGGCGGTGCTCCGGTTTCGCTTCCGGGCCCGGACCATCAGCCGACGCGGGGTTCTCCCGCGGATGTCCCGAGGTCGCTTCCACGGACGGCGGTCGGCACCTCGGCGCTCGTTCCCATGCTCGCCGTCCGCATGCCGGCGATCAGGGCCGGCAGGACGGCCGGACGCTGAGCAGTTCGGTCCGCCGCAGGGGCGTGCCGTCGACGGGCGCCGGGTCCTGCGTGGTCGGCTCGATACCGCCGGCGGCGATCTTGTCGAGCGTCTTCAGACCGGTGGCACCGACCGTGCCGAACACCGTGTAGTTCGGTCGCAGCGCGGAGTCGCCGTAGACGACGAAGAACTGCGAACCGTTGGTGTCAGATCCGGCGTTGGCCATCGCCAGCAGGCCGCGCCCGTAAAGGCGGCGGACGCCGGTCGGATCGCTCGGTGCCGGCGGCAGGTCCACCGGCAGCTCGTCCTTGTACTTGTACCCCGGCCCGCCCTCGCCCGTGCCGGTCGGGTCACCGCACTGCAGGACCTTCAGCGTCGGATACGCCGTCAGCCGATGGCACACCGTACGGTCGTAGAACCGGTGCCGCGCCAGGTGCAGGAAACTCTGGACCGTGCAGGGCGCCTTCGCCCGGTCCAGCCGCAGGGGGAGCGGGCCCTGGCTGGTCGGGACAGCCATGTCGACCGTGCCGCGACTGGGGGTGTGCCGCGGGTCGGGCGGCAGGGGAACCGGCCGCGCCGCCGGCTCGTCCGGGGTCTGGGTGTACTGGCAGGGACCGTGCGTGGTGCGCGGTGGGGCATCGGAGGCGGAGGCGGTGCCGACCCCGGACGCGACCAACGCCGCTGCCACCACCGCGGTCATGAAAGCTCGGTTCATCCTGCACACCCTCCAAAGATCGCCAGATTTCGGAGCGGTCGCAGTCTAGGGCGCCGCCCGACGGGCGAGAACCCACCCGCCAAGCCATATCCGCCTCACAGCTTTCGGCCGACCGTCCGGCATGGTGGCGGCGCGCATACCCAGTCCCAGAACTATGGTGCCCCGCCACATGTGCCCCTGACCTGCTGCTTCCTACCGTGTGCCGACACGTACCCGTCCCCACCGCACACGAGGAAGTGGCGCACATGGCCTCAGCAGCATCCGCTCCCCCGACACCCGCCAGCCTCAAACGCATCGTCGCCGCCTCCCTCATCGGCACCACCATCGAGTGGTACGACTTCTTTCTGTACGGCTCCGCCGCCGCACTCGTCTTCAACAAGCTGTTCTTCCCGGACTCCGACCCGCTCGTCGGAACGCTGCTGTCCTTCCTGACGTACGCGGTGGGGTTCGCCGCCCGCCCGCTGGGAGCGCTGGTCTTCGGCCACTACGGCGACCGGCTCGGCCGCAAGAAGCTGCTCGTGCTGAGCCTGCTGATGATGGGCGGCGCCACGTTCGCGATCGGCCTGCTGCCCACCCACGCGACCGTCGGCGCCGCCGCGCCCGTACTGCTGACCCTGCTGCGACTGATCCAGGGGTTCGCGCTCGGCGGTGAGTGGGGCGGCGCCGTGCTGCTGGTCTCCGAGCACGGGGACGCGAAGCGGCGCGGGTTCTGGGCGTCGTGGCCGCAGACGGGGGCGCCCGCCGGCCAGCTCCTGGCCACCGGTGTGCTCTCGCTGCTGACCGCGCTGCTGTCGGACGACGCCTTCGGTGCGTGGGGCTGGCGGATCCCGTTCCTGCTCTCCGGCGTCCTGGTCGTCGTCGGTCTGTGGATTCGTCTGTCCGTCGACGAATCGCCCGTGTTCAAGCAGGCGCTGGCGCAGGCCGAGGCACGCAGGGCGACGAGCGGCGCGACGGCGGAGAAGCTGCCGCTGGTCTCCGTCCTGCGGGACCACTGGCGGGACGTGCTGGTCGCCATCGGCGCGCGCATGGCGGAGAACATCAGCTACTACGTGATCACCGCCTTCATCCTCGTCTACGCGACCACGTCGGCCGGTGTCTCCAAGCAGACGGCGCTGAACGCGGTACTCATCGCCTCCGCCGTCCACTTCGCGGTCATCCCGGGCTGGGGCGCCCTCTCCGACCGGCTCGGCCGCCGCCCCGTCTACCTGCTGGGCGCGGCCGGGGTCGGCCTGTGGATGTTCCCGTTCTTCTCGCTCATCGACACCGGGACCTTCGGGAACCTGCTCCTCGCCGTCACCGTCGGCCTGGTCCTGCACGGCGCGATGTACGCCCCGCAGGCGGCGTTCTTCTCCGAGATGTTCTCGACCCGGATGCGGTACTCGGGCGCGTCCATCGGTGCCCAGTTCGCGTCGGTGGCGGCCGGGGCGCCCGCACCGCTCATCGCGACCGCGCTGCTGGCCGACTACGACAGCTCCACCCCGATCGCGCTGTACGTGATCGCCGCGGCCCTGCTGACGCTGATCGCGGTGGGTGTCGCCAAGGAGACGCGCCACCGCGACCTGGCCGACGTGGACGCCACGCCGGAACCGGAGCCCGCCGGGGCCCGCCCGGCGGACGTGCACACCGTCTGAGCCCGGTCCGCCCCGTACCGCCGGCCCCCGTACGCCCATGCGTGCGGGGGCCGGCGGCGTGAGGGCCGGCGGCGCGCGGGTCAGCGGCGTGAGGGTCAGCGGCGCGGGGCGGCGGACAACCGGTGCAGGCGCAGGGCCAGCTGGATCTCCAGCGCACGGGCCGGGCTCTGCCAGTCGTCGCCGAGCAGCCGCCCCACCCGCTCCAGACGCTGGGCGACCGTGTTCACGTGGACGTGCAGCGCGTCCTTGGTGCGCACCGGGCTCATGCCCTGTGCGAAGTACGCGTCGAGGGTCCGCACCAGTTCGGTGCCGCGCCGCTCGTCGTAGGCGACCACCTGGCCGACGGTGCGCTCGACGAAGCCGGGGATGTCCCGGTCGCCGGCGAGCAGCAGCCCCAGGAAGCCGAAGTCCTCCGCAGCGGCGCCGTCCCCGGCCCGGCCGAGCAGCCGCAGCGCGTCGAGGCAGCGCTGCCCCTCGGTGTACGCCGCGGCCACGGCGTCCGGCCGCGTGACGAGGTCCTCGACGGGCGCGGAGGCGCCCACGGTGACGGGCTCGTGGACGGCCTTGCCGAGCTGTCCGGCGGTGCGGAGGGCCAGGCCGGTGGCGGTGTCGCGGGGGCCGAGGGGCAGCAGCAGGACCGTGCCGCCGTCGCGGGCGGCCGCCAGTCCGTGCCGGGTCGCGGCGAGGTGGGAGGCGGCCGACCACAGCCGGCGCCGGGCGGCCGCCTCCTGGTCGGCGTCGGCCGCGCCGCCGTCGAGGCGTGCGGCCAGGACGACGTGGGTGGCGTCGAGGTCGGCGTGCAGCCGGGCCGCGCGCTCGCGCAGCAGGCGGGGGTCGCGGTCGCGGGCGTCGAGCAGGTCGTCCAGCAGCTCGCCGCGGACGCGCTGCTCGGCCTCGGCGGCGGAGCGTCTGGCGAGCAGCAGCAGGGAGGTGACCATGGCGGCGCGCTCCAGGGTGCGCTGGTCGACGGGGTCGAGCCCCGGCTGGCCGCGCAGCACCAGCGCGCCGAGCAGTTCACCGCCTGCCGTCACGGCGGCCACCCATTCGGTGCCGTGCCGGACGGCGTGGCCGTCCGCCCGGGACGCCTCCAGGGCCGCGTCCGGGACCGCGCCCGCCTCGGTGAACCGCACGGTGCCGTCGAGGATCTCGGAGACAGCGGCGGCGACGTCGTGGACCCCACCGCCGCGCAGGACGAGTTCCGCGAGCCGGTCGTGCACGTCGGAGGCCCGTTCGATGACGGAGCTGCGGTCGCGGATGATCTCGTTGGCCCGCTCCAGCCGGTCCAGGGCCGAGCGGGTCTCGGTGAGGAGGTTCGCCGTGTCGATGGCGGCCGCGGCCAGGGCCGCGAAGGAGCCGAGCAGGGCGATCTGCTCCCGCTCGAACACCCGGGCGCGCCGGTCAGCCGCGAAGAGCACGCCGATGACCTGGGGCCCGATCATGAGCGGGACGCCGAGGATGGCGACGAGGCCCTCGTCCCGTACGCCGGTGTCGATGGTGCCGGTGTGCTGGAACCGGGCGTCCTTGAAGTAGTCGTCGGTGACGTAGGGCCGGGCGGTCTGGGCGACGAGTCCGCCCAGGCCCTCCCCCATGCCGAGCCGCAGCTGCTGGAAGCCCGCGGCGACCGAGCCCTCGGTGACCCTCATGTGCGTGTCGCCTCGCGCCGGGTCGTTCAGCGTCAGGTAGGCGACATCGGTGCCGAGCAGCGAGCGGGCCCGCTGGACGATCGCCTGCAGTACGGCGTCTAGGTCGCGCAGTCCCGCGAGATCGTGCGCGGTCTCGAAGAGCGCGGACAGCTCGGCCTCCCTGCGCCGCCTGCCCTCCATCTCCGAGCGCACCCGCAGGGCGAGCCGCTTGGCGTCCTCGAGCGCGGCGATCCGCTGCGGCGGCCGGCCCTGGAGACGCGCGAGCAGCACCGGCTGCTCGTACGCGTCGGCGGAGGCGCCCCGGGCCAGCAGCTCCAGGAACGGCGCGTCGGCGCTGCCCGTCGCCGGACCGCGGGACGAGCCGTCGGCCGGGTCCTCTGCCGGGCTGCCGGCAAGGGCGTCGGCCGGACCGCCGGGGCCGGTCGCGGTGGGGCTCTGCGCGGGCTGCACGTGATCGCGGGACATGGTCACAGGATTACCTGTCGCACGACCGCCCCCGCCAGCCCTGTGGACAACTCATGGCATGACCACCTCAGTGAGCGGTCCAGCCGCCGTCGAGCACGAACGACGTACCGGTGACGAAGGACGCCTGAGCGCTGCACAGGTAGGCCACCGCCTCGGCGACCTCCTCCGGCTCGATGAGCCGCTTGACCGCGCTGTCGTGCAGCAGCACCTCGGAGAGAACCCGCTCCCGCGAGATTCCGTGGGCCTTCGCCTGATCGGCGAGCTGCTTCTCGACCAGTGGGGTGCGCACATAGGCGGGGTTCACACAGTTCGAGGTGACTCCGTGGGGCGCGCCCTCGAGCGCGGCGGTCTTGGAGAGGCCCTCCAGCCCGTGCTTGGCGGACACGTACGCGGACTTGAACGCCGAGGCGCGCAGTCCGTGGACCGACGACACGTTGACGATGCGGCCCCAGCCCTGTCCGTACATGTGCGGCAGAGCACCTCGGATCAACCGGAACGGCGCTTCCAGCATCACGGTGAGCACGGTGTGGAAGACGTCGGGCGGGAACTCCTCGATGGGCCGCACGAGCTGCAGCCCGGCGTTGTTCACGAGGATGTCGGTCCCGGCCGCCGCCAGTTCCGCCGCGTCCAGGTCGGTGAGGTCCAGGGCGTGCGGCTCGACGGCCCCCGGCAGGCACCGGGCCTCGTCGGCCAGTGTCTCCAGGCCGGCGGCGTCCCGGTCCACCGCTCTCACCTTGGCTCCCGCGGCGGCGAGCCGCAGGACGCAGGCGCGGCCGATGCCGCCCGCGGCGCCGGTGACGAGTGCGGTGCGGCCGCCGAGATCGGGTGCGGAGGCGGGGAGGCCCGGGAGAGGGCTGGACGCGGTCATGTCCCGACCCTAGGCAGCCACCATGCCCCGACCCATGTGGCCGACACCCATACTTGCTTCTCAGCTCATAGGGTCGAACCACGTGGGTGTGTCGGACAGGGCCAGCTTGATCCGGTGCAGCCCGAACTCGTTCAGATCGGGCAGTGCGTCGACCTCGAACCAGCCCACCTCCAGCGACTCGTCGTCGTTGACGCGCGCCTCGCCACCGGTGGCCCTGCACCGGAAGGTGATGTCCATGTACTGACAGGTGTCGCCGTTGTCGTAGGTGACCGGCTGCAGGGCCTGGACGAGCAGGACCCGTTCGGCGACGCAGTGCACGGCCGTCTCCTCGTACACCTCGCGCACGGCGCAGGCCGCGGGCTGCTCCCCGGGCTCCGGGATGCCACCGATCACCGACCACCTGCGGTTGTCCGAACGGCGCCCCAGCAGCACTCTTCCGTCGTCGTCGAGGACGATGGCGCTGACCCCGGGCAGCCAGAGCAGCTGATGCCCCGCCGAGGCCCGGATCGTGCGGATGAAGTCGGGAGTGGCCATGGACCGACCCTAACGGTCCCGTCGTCTCACCCCGCCACCGGTGGGAAAGCCCGGCCGCCGGTCACCGGCCCTCAGTCGCAGGCCGTCAGTCGCAGGCCCTCAGTCGCAGGCCGTCGTTCAGCGGGCCGTCGTGGACGGTCCCGTCGCGGGGGCCCCGGCGGACGGCCGGCGGGTTACACGGCGACGGGCCACGACGGCCCAGCCGAGGCCGCCCGCCGCGACGAGCACCAGGACCGCCTCGGGCAGCACCCCCATCCGTGTGGCGGGCGTCTTCGAGGAGCGCAGCGGCACCTTCTGGACCAGGGAGCCGGCCACGAACATCCCCGTACGCTGCGTGATCCTCCCGTCCGGCATGATCACGGCGCTGACGCCGCTGGTGACCGGCACGGTGACGGTCCGGCTGTGCTCCACGGCGCGGACGCGGCTCATCGCGAGCTGCTGGTAGGTCATCTCGCTGCGGTCGAAGGTGGCGTTGTTGCTGGGCACCGAGATCATCTGCGCGCCGTGGGTGACGGTGTCCCGCACGGCCCAGTCGAAGGCGGCCTCGTAGCAGGTGGCGAGCCCGACCCTGGTTCCGTCCATGGTGAACACCCCGGCCTCGGTGCCGCGGCTGAAGTCCTGGCGCACCATGGTCGTCCAGTTCTCGTTGACGGCGCCGAGGAGGGAACGCAGCGGCAGGTACTCGCCGAACGGCTGGACCTGCCGCTTGTCGTAGGTGTCGACGGCGCCCTTGTCGGGGTCCCAGAGGATCTGCTCGTTGTAGAGCCTGCCGTCGCGCTCGACGACGCCGCCCACCGAGATCGGGGCGCCGACGGCCCTGGCAGCGGCGTCGATCACCGCGCGCGCGTCGGGGTTGGCGAAGGGGTCGATGTCCGAGGAGTTCTCCGGCCAGAGCACGAAGTCGGGCCTGGGGACGTCACCGGAGGCGACCTTCGCCGCCAGCCGCTCGGTCTCCCGCACGTGGTAGTCGAGCACGGCACGCCGCTGGGCGTTGAAGTCGAGCCCCGCGCGCGGGACGTTGCCCTGGACGACGGCGACGGTCGCCGTGCCGTCCTCGGCGTCGTCGCTGACCAGTGAGCGGGCGGCGAGCGCCCCCAGCACCGGCACGGCCACGCCTAGCGCCGCCACCACGGCGGCCGGGCGCCTCAGAGCACCGGCACCGCGCCCCTCGACGACCAGGCGGACCACGTCGCACAGGCCGAAGCCGCACAGCACGACCGCGAAGCCGAGGACCGGTGTCCCGCCGAGAGCGGCGAGCGGGAGGAAGACCCCGTCGGCCTGCCCGAAGGCGATCTTCCCCCAGGGGAAGCCGCCGAACGGCACGCGCGCGCGTGCCGCCTCGCCCGCGGTCCACAGGGCGGCCGCCCACAGCGGCCCGCCGGGCAGCCGGGAGACGGCCGTGACGCCCGCGGCGACGAGGGCGACGAACACGGCCTCGACCGCGGCCAGGGCCAGCCACGGCCCCGGACCGACCTCCACGCCGGTCCACACCAGCAGCGGCAGCAGGAAGCCCAGACCGAACAGGTAGCCGAGCCCGAGGCCCGCCTTCCAGGTGCGGCCGTGCAGCAGCCACCCGAGGGCGGCGAAGGCGGGCAGGGCGAGCCACCAGAGGGTGCGTGGCGGAAAACTGACGTAGAGCAGGACTCCGGAGAGCGCCGCGGCGGCGGCCGGAGCCAGCCGTCGCGCCAGCCGGACCCCCCGGGAGGCGGGCGCCGTCTGGGGGGCGAGCTGTTCCGGCTCGTCTACGGAGGTGGCGGTGGCGGTCACCCGGGGAGTCTACGGCGCGTGACCTGGGCGCGGACAGCACGGTCCGCGCGGCCGTGCGCGGCGGGCCGCCCGCGGCCCGCTGGGCTGGGCACCCCGATCTGCCGCAACGTTTCTGCGCAACTCGTCCACAAACCGGCGCATCACCCGTTACCGTGTGCCCGAGCCTCTGACGTGCGGTCCGACGCGGCCACGGCGGCCGAGGTCCGTCATACGTCGGGGGGCGACGGGGTGAGGTCCACGGGGAGGACGCCTGCGGTGGAATCGGCTGCCGAGGATGCCGGACGGAGCGTTTCGGACGTGACCGGCGTGCTCGTGCTCGGCGCCTGCGCGGCCTGGTCCCTGATCACGGCGGCCACCCGAGGGGGCCGCCCCGAGGGCATGCTCCTCGCGGTGCTCGCGGTGGCCGCCGGGTACGCGGCCGGCCGGGTCTGCGGGGCGCTTCTGCCGGTCGCAGCGCCCTGCGCCGGGGCCCTGGCCGGGCTCGGTCTCGCCGTCACCGGCCCGCACACCGCCCTCGGCCCGCAGCTCGCGCCGCCCCTCGGCCACACCGGTGCCACCGCGGCGCTGCTCGCCCTGTCCGCCGGCGCCGCGTGCTGTGCCGCCTGGTCGGCAAGCCCGCCGACGCTGCGGCTCGCGCTGCGGCTGCTGGCCATCGGCATCGCGGTGGCCGGCGCCCTGCTGGGGTCGACCACGGGATTCGCCGCGTGCGCCGGGGTGCTGCTCTGCTCCCTCGCCGCCGACCACGTGCGCCACCGCGCGCTGGGGATCGCGGGGCTCGCGTCCGCCTCGGTCCTGGTGGCGGCGGCCACGTGGGCGATCGCCGAGGACGCGCTGCCGGACGGACCGGCGGCGTCGCTGGAGGGGCAGCTCACCGGCCACCGGATCCAGCTGTGGCGCGACGCGCTGCGCATGGTCCACCACAACGCGGTGCTGGGAGTGGGGCCGGGGCGGTTCGGGGAGCTCAGCCCCACGGCCGGCCAGTCGCTCCTGCCCGACCACCGGCCGCACTCCGCTCCGCTGCAACAGGCGGCCGAGCAGGGCCTGGTCGGCGCCGTCCTGCTCGGAACGGTGTTCTGCTGGGTTCTGTTCGCGCTGTGGCGGTCGCCGCGCTCCACGCCCGTCGCGCTGACCGCGGGGGCGGCCCTGACCGCACTGGCCGCCGTCGCCTCGGTCGGCAACGCGCTGAGCTTCACCACGGTGACCGCGGGCGCGGGCCTGCTGGCGGGCCTCGCCACCGCCCGGCCGCTGGCGGACGAGCGGGACGCGCACACCGGCGAACCCGGGTGAGCGGGCGCGGACCGGGGCGCCGGGCCGGGGGCACGCCGGGTCAGACACGCGGAGGGCCGGAGACGCTACAGATCAGGGACGCGGCCTATCAGGACTGCGACAGATCAGGGACGCGGCCGGTCAGGGCGCGGCGGGCGCGCTGCCCGGGCGGAGCCGGTCGCGGATGATCCGTACGGCCGTCTCCGCGTTGTCCACCGTGATGGTGAAGGTGTGGCCGTCGCCCAGACGCAGCACCAGACCCTCGCCCCGGCGGACGATGACGGCGGTGCCCTTCTCGGGCCGCCACCGGTAGCCCCAGCCGCCCCACTGACGGGGCGTGACGCGGGGCGCGAACTCGGCGCCGACGACGCTCGACAGGGGGATGCGGCGACGCGGCAGTCCCATGTGACCGCAGCGCACTTCCAAGGACTCCTTGTCGACCCTCACGGCGACGTGCACGAAGGCGAGGGTGCCGAACAGCACCAGGAGCCCGGCCGCGATGCAGCCGACGACGGACATGGCGAGCGCGGCGACACCGGACGTCCACGCGGAATCGACGGCCAGCTTGATGCCGAGCGCCAGACAGGCCGCACCGGCGAGCGCCAGCAGCCACTGGACGCGGTTGGTGGCGCGTCCGATCCAGATTTCGGGATGCGGCACGTGCGCGCCGTGGGGGTCGTCCCTCATGCCCATGAGAGTACTCAGGTTCCGCTGCGCGGGCACGACGTCACAGAGTGTCACTTTCCGGCCGACGAGGGGGCCGCCGGCGTCCGGCCGTGACGCGGGTCAGCGGACGGGGGCGACCGCCGGCAGCAGCCTGCCCTCTTCGTACGCCAGCGCGGCGGCCGGCAGCGCCGTCTCGCGGCCGGCGAGCAGCACCGTGAGCGAGCCGTCGGCGGGTGCGTCCACGGCGGGCTGTTCACCGATCCGGCGCAGCGCCTGCGCGGCGACCGCTCCGGCCGAGCCGTGCAGCACGAGCGGTGGACGGTCGGGGCGCTGGAGGGCGGCGCGGATGCGCTCGGCGACCAGTTCGTAGTGGGTGCAGCCCAGGACGACGGTGCTCACGTCGGCGGGGGTGCGGGCCGCTGCCGCGGCGACGGCGGCGTCGACGGCCGCCTCGTCCGCGTGCTCCACGGCGTCGGCGAGCCCGGGGCACGGGACCTCGGTGACCGGCACGCCGTCGGCGAACTCCCGGATGAGTCCGCGCTGGTAGGGGCTGCCCGTGGTGGCGGGCGTGGCCCAGATCGCCACGGGGCGGCCCCCGGCGGCGGCCGGCTTGATCGCCGGGACCGTACCGATGACGGGCAGGTCCGGTTCGAGGCGGGCGCGCAGGGCCGGCAGGGCGCGCACGGACGCGGTGTTGCAGGCGACGATCAGCGCGTCGGGCCGGTATCGTGCGGCGGCCTCGGCGACGGCGAGCGCGCGCCGGGTCACGTCCTCGGGCGTACGGGGCCCCCAGGGCATGCCGGCGGGGTCCGAGGAGAGGATGAGATCGGCGTCGGGCCGCAGCCGGCGCACCGCGGCGGCCGCCGCGAGGAGGCCGATTCCTGAGTCCATGAGCGCGATCTTCACCCGGTCACCTTAGACGATCGGCCTCGTGGGCTGCCACGGTGAGGCAGACTGCCCCGCGTGAGCGCCGTCGTGTGGACCGCTGTCGGATCACTGGCCGCCTGGCTGTGGCTGCTGCTGTGCCAGGGCTTCTTCTGGCGTACGGATCTGCGGCTGCCGCCGCGCCGTGACCCGGAGGACTGGCCCGCCGTCTGCGTGGTGGTGCCGGCCAGGGACGAGGCCGCCGTGCTGGCGGACAGCCTGCCCTCGCTGCTCGCCCAGGACTACCCGGGGCGGGCCGAGGTGTTCCTGGTCGACGACGGCAGCTCCGACGGCACCGGTGACCTCGCCCGCGAGCTGGCCGGGCGGCACGGCGGGCTGCCGCTCACCGTCACGACTCCGGGGGAGCCCCCGGCGGGGTGGACGGGCAAGCTCTGGGCCGTGCGCCACGGCATCGCCCGGGCACGCGCGCGTGCGCCCGAGTACCTGCTGCTCACGGACGCGGACATCGCCCACGCACCGGACAGCCTGCGGGAGCTGGTGGCGTCGGCACGCCACGGCGGCTTCGACCTGGTCTCTCAGATGGCCCGGCTGAGGGTGGCGAGCGCGTGGGAGCGCCTGGTCGTGCCCGCGTTCGTCTACTTCTTCGCGCAGCTGTACCCGTTCCGCCGGATCGCCGTACGGGGCTCGCGGACGGCCGCCGCGGCCGGCGGTTGCGTCCTGCTGCGTCTGGAGGCCGCCGAGCGGGCGCGGATTCCGGACGCCATCCGCCAGGCCGTCATCGACGACGTCGCGCTCGCGAGGGCGGTGAAGCGCTCCGGGGGCCACATCTGGCTGGGGCTCGCCGAGCGCGTGGACAGCGTGCGCCCCTACCCCGGGCTGCCCGACCTGTGGCGCATGGTCTCGCGCAGCGCGTACGCCCAGCTGCGGCACAGTCCGGTGCTGCTCGCCGGTACGGTCCTCGGGCTGGCGCTGGTCTATCTGGTGCCGCCGGTGGCCTTCTTCGCGGGCCTCGCCTCGGGCAGCGCCCCGGCCGCGGCGGCGGGGAGCCTCGCGTGGCTGGTGATGACCGCGACGTATCTGCCGATGCTGCGGTACTACCGGCAGCCGCTCGCCCTGGCCCCGCTGCTGCCGTTCACCGCGTTCCTGTACCTCCTGATGACGGTCGATTCCGCCGTGCTGCACCACCGGGGACGCGGTGCGGCCTGGAAGGGCCGAACCTATGCGCGTCCGGAGCCGGCGGACCCCGCGCCGGAGCGGGGCTGAGGGCTCACTTCCTGCCGGGGGTCCAGTTCATGCCCCAGCCGTAGGCGTGGTCGACGGTGCGCTGGGGGCTCACCCCGCGCGCGGGGACGAGGTAGCGGGCCTCGCGCTGGACGACCAGGTCGCCGCCGTTGTTGGTGATGAGGGCGAGCGCGCACACGGTCGAGGGCACCGTGCACTCGTCGAGCGAGAAGTCGATCGGGGCGCCGTTGCCGGGCTGGAGGGTGACCGTGGCGTGCAGGTCCGCGAAGGAGCGGGCCCCTTCGTAGATGGTCACGAAGATGAGGACGCGCCTGAGGCTCTGCTTGTGGTCGAGATTGATGCTGAGGTTCTCGCCGCTCTCCAGCGAGCCGGTGCGGTCGTCGCCGTCGAGGTGGATGAACGGCGGCTGGTGCAGCGCCCCGAACGCGTTGCCGAGGGCCTGGACGACACCCTTGCGGCCGTCGGAGAGCTCGTACAGCGCGCACAGGTCGAGGTCGAGGTCGGCGTGCCGGGCGACGGCGCGGCCCCGCTTGCTGCCCCATCCGGAGAACTGCTTGCGCACCTGCCAGTTGAGGTTCACACGCATGGCGCCGGTGGTGCCGCCCTGCTTGGTCAGGGAGACCGAGGGGGCCTCCTTGGTGAGCGTGACCTTGGTGAGGCGGACGGACACGGCGGGCGGGGCGGCCGGTACGGGCGGCGGCAGGGTGACGGGGGGCGCCACCGGGGGCGGCATCATGACGGGCGGAACGGTGGGCGGCGGGCCGAACCCGCCGGCCACGGGCGCGGGGGGTGCGGCGGGCGGGGCCTGCGGTTCGTCGACCGTGATCCCGTAGTCCGTGGCGAGCCCCGCAAGGCCGCTGCTGTAGCCCTGCCCGACGGCACGGAACTTCCAGGCGCCCTGCCTGCGGTAGAACTCACCGAGCACGAACGCGGTCTCGACGCTCGCGTCGGCGCTGTCGAAGCGGGCGACCTCGCTGCCCTGTGCCGCGTCGAGGACCCGGATGTACAGGCCCGGCACCTGTCCGAAGGTGCCGCCGTCCGAAGAGGCGGCCAGGACGACGCTCTCGACCGCGGGCTCCACGCGCGCGAGGTCGACGAAGAGCGTGTCCGTCACCTGACCGCCCGCGTCGCGCTTGCCGTCGTGGCGCACCGCGCCGGAGGTGTGCGCGGGCTGGTTGTAGAAGACGAAGTCGTCGTCCGAGCGGACCTTGCCGGAGACCAGCAGCAGCGCCGAGGCGTCCGCGTCGGGCACGCCCGGGCCCGAGCGCCAGCCCAGTTCGACGCGGAGTCCGCCGGTCGGCACCGGAACGTTCGATCCCTTGGACATTGGCATGTCGGCCCCCATCGCATGTCACCCGCCGGGCCGCGTCCAGACACCCGCCCGGTTCCGTTGGCGGCCAACCTATTCCCCCGCGACGGCGAACACCCACCCACCTGCGCGGGAAGATCCGCGGCCGACCGCCGGTAACCCCTCAGGAACTCGGCTTTTACCCGATCGGAGCGGCGCCTGCTGCCCTTTTTCACCGAGTTCGCTCACATTGGGGATTCGGCGTCACCGCCGACACGGAAAACAACCCTCTTATCGGTCTCCCCAACCAGCACATCGTGGGCTTAACTTATGGCCATGACCTCCCCCCGCTCCACCTATGGCGGCGGTTACTACTCCGCGCCGTCCTTCCCGGACACCCCGATCTACGACTCGCTCGTCGCCGAGCGGGGCACTCCTCAGATCGCCCCGATCCGGGTCCCCTCCGTGTATGACACGGGCAGCCATCTGCCCGCGCTCCCGTCGGCACTTCCCGCTCTGCCGGCCGGTCCGTCCCACCACTCCCCCGTCTACGGTTATCCGCAGGCCCAGCAGCCCGCACCGCTGCAGCAGGCCGCGCCGTACATCCCGCAGCAGGCGGCCGGCCCCCGCGGATACCCGGGCGTCCAGCAGCCGCAGCGTCCGATGGCGACCGGCACGGGCTACGAGGCGATGCGCCCCGCGGCTCCCCGCCCCGGTCCGGCTCCCTACCAGGATCCGTACAACGGGCAGCAGTACCGGGGGTACTGAGCGCCTGTCACGCCGGATGTCGGCGACTGCTGGCACCATGGCGTCATGGGTCACGCGGAACTGAGCTCCATACACGTTCATCCGGTCAAGGCGTTCCGGGGCCACGCGCCCCGGGAGGCCGCCGTGGAGCCCTGGGGGCTGTCAGGAGACCGGCGCTGGACGCTGATCGACCACGGGGGAAGGGTCGTCACTCAGCGCGAGCAGCCGCGCCTCGCACTGGCCGCCGCCGGGCTTCTGCCCGGCGGCGGCGTCCGTCTGTCCGCGCCCGGCCGCGAGCCGGTCACCGTCCCGGTCCCGGACCCAGCCGGCACGACGACGGTGGACATCTTCGGCACCAAGGTGGAGGCGGTCCTCGCCGGTACCGAAGCGCACGCCTGGTGCAGCGACCATCTGGGGACCGAGGTGCGCCTCGCCCACCTCGACGACCCCGCCACGCGCCGGCCCGTCGACCCGGAGTACGCGCGCCCCGGCGAGACCGTCTCCTTCGCGGACGGCTTCCCGCTGCTGGTCACCACGCTCGCCTCGCTGGACGCGCTCAACGCCCTGATCGCGCGGGGCGATCACGCCCACGAGGGCCCGCTGCCCATGAACCGCTTCCGGCCGAACCTGGTCGTGGCGGGATGCGACCCCTGGGAAGAGGACCGGTGGTCGCGCATCGCCGTCGGCGAGGTCGTCTTCCGGGTCGCCAAACCGTCCGGACGCTGCGTCGTTACCACCACCGACCAGGACAGCGCCGAGCGCGGACGGGAGCCGCTGCGCACCCTCGCCGAACACCGCCGGATCGGCCGCGGGCTCGTCTTCGGCCAGAACCTGGTGCCCGAGTCCACCGGCACCGTGCGCGTCGGCGATCCCGTCGTGGTCCTCACCGAGGGGACGGATCCGGACGTGACGTGACCGGACCCGTACGAGGGGAACCCCGACCGGGAGCACAGTCGTTTCACTCTTGTGAGAAGTTCATGAGAGACCGGCGGGGGCTCGGGGGTGACTCCCCGCCTCCGCGCCGGACCCGTACGCGGACGGCACGCGACGGGTTGTCACGGACCGGAAGGGGGCGCGGGACGGTGGGAGCGATCGGGGGCCTGTGGCGCTGGCGGCACAACCCGCTGCGCCGTACGACGGATCTCGCCGAGGCATGGCTGGCGCTGGTCACGATGGTGCTCGTCCTCGTCGTCGCACCCGTGCTGGGCGCGGTCGTCGGGAGCGCCGCCCAGGACGTCCTGCAGCGCTCGGTGCGCGAGCAGCGCCAGGGCCGCCACAAAGTGCCCGCGACCGTGGTCAGAAAGCTGAGAGGCGGTCCTCTGGACCCCGATCCGGAGAGCGCCTCGACGCGCGACACCCGCAGCCGCGTCCTCGCCGACTGGACCGCTCCGGACGGCACCGCGCGGCACGGCACGGTCCTGGCCGCCCTCAAGTCCCCGCGTCCTGGCGACCACTTCACCCTGTGGACCGACCGGCGCGGCCGCATAGTCGGCCGCCCGCTGGACGCGGCCACCGCGACGACCCACGCCGTCCTGGCCGGGACGGGCGCCGCCGTGCTGTCGGCGGGACTCGTCGAGGCCGGCAGACGGCTCGTCCTGTGGCGCATGGTCCGCCGCCGGTACGCCCGTTGGGACCAGGCATGGGACCGGGCCGGTCCGGACTGGGGCAGGACCGGCACCGGCTGCTGACCGCCTTCCCGCTCCGGTCAACTCGCCGCGCCCGCGCACGCTACGGTGGACCGGCCGAAGTGTTCGGCATTTCCGCGAGAACCCGCGTACGACGAGGTGGGGGCACAGCAGCGCCATGGCACAGGGCACGGTCCAGGTGACGCACACCGGCACCTCGCGGTGGCGGCGCCGCACAGGAGAGTACGCATCGCTGGCCGCCGCCCTGGAGGCGGCGGGCGACGGCGACGTCCTCACCGTCGCCGCCGGCACCTACCGGGAGAACCTCGTGGTGCTGCGCGCGGTGACGTTGCGCGGGCCCGAGGGCTCCCCCGGCTCCGTGCGCATCGCGCCCGTCGACGGTGTGCCGCTCACCGTGCGGGCGTCGGCCGTGATCCAGGACCTGCACATCGAGGGGCAGGACGCGGCCGCGCCCGCGCTGCTCGTCGAGGAGGGCACCCCGGAGCTCATGGACGTGCGGATCGTGACGCGCTCCGCCGCGGGGATCGAGGTGCGCGGCGGCGCGCGCCCGACCGTGCGCCGGTGCACCGTCGACAATCCGGCGGGCATCGGGATCGCCGTAGTGGACGGCGGCGGCGGGGTGTTCGAGGAGTGCGAGGTCGTCGCCGCGGGCCAGTCCGGCGTCGCCGTGCGCGGCGGCGGCCGTCCCCGCCTGGAGCGCTGCCGGATCCACCACGCCTCCGGGGCGGGGCTGTCGGCGACCGGTGAGAACGCCTCGCTGGAAGCGGTCGGCTGCGAGATGTACGAGGTCAAGGGTTCCGGGGTGCAGATCACCGGGCGGGCCACGGCGCACCTCACGGACTGCGACGTGCACCGTACGACCGGCGACGGCGTCACGCTCGACACGGACGCGGTGCTGACGCTCGCCGACTGCCGCATCCACGACATCCCGGAGAACGCGGTCGACCTGCGCTCGCGCTCGGTGCTCACGCTGACGCGCACCACGGTGCGGCAGTTCGGGCGCAACGGCCTGTCGGTGTGGGACCCGGGCACGCGCGTGGACGCCAACCAGTGCGAGATCTTCGACAGCACCGGCGACTACCCGGCCGTCTGGGTCAGCGACGGCGCGACGGCGGTGCTCGACTCCTGCCGGGTGCACGACGTGCCGGACGCCCTGTTCGTCCTCGACCGGGGCTCCCGGGTGGACGTCGTCGACAGCGATCTGACGCAGGTGCGCAACACGGCGGTGTCGGTGAGCGACGGCGCCACCGCTCAGCTCGACGACTGCCGGATCCGGGACGCCGCCACGGGCGCGTGGTTCCGCGACCACGGCAGCGGCGGGACCCTGTCGGGCTGCACCGTGGACGGCGTCCAGACCGGGATCATCGTCACCAAGGGCGCGGATCCGACCGTCGAGCGCTGCACGGTCATCTCGCCCGCCGAGGCCGGGTTCTACGTGTCGGCCGGGGGCCGCGGCAGCTTCCACCACTGCCGGGTCACGGACAGCGGTGGCTACGGCTTCCATGTCATAGACGGCTGCCGGACGACGCTGCGCAAGTGCCGTACGGAGCGCTGCGCGCGCGGCGGCTACGAGTTCGCCGACGCCGCCGGGCAGGAACCGGGCGCGGGTCCCGTCGTCGAGGACTGCGCCGGTGACGAGAGCGCGGGGCTGCGGCCCCCGGTGCCGGAGACCGCCGTGCAGACCGCGAACCGCTCCCCGGGGCTGCTGGGCGCGATCCCGGGCCAGCGCAGCACCGAGCAGGAACCGCAGGTGAGCGCCCCCGGTCCCGACCGGCCGGACCGTACGTCCACGGCAGTCCTGGGTGAACTGGACGCGTTGGTGGGCCTGGAGAGCGTCAAGCGCGAGGTGCGCGCGCTCACCGACATGATCGAGGTGGGCCGCCGCCGGCAGCAGGCGGGTCTCAAGGCGGCGTCCGCCCGCCGACACCTGGTCTTCACCGGCTCCCCCGGTACGGGCAAGACGACGGTCGCCCGGCTGTACGGGGAGATTCTTGCGTCGCTCGGTGTGCTGGACAAGGGCCATCTCGTCGAGGTGTCCCGCGTGGACCTGGTCGGCGAGCACATCGGTTCGACGGCGATCCGCACCCAGGAGGCGTTCGACCGGGCGCGGGGCGGTGTGCTGTTCATCGACGAGGCGTACGCGCTGTCCCCGGAGGACTCGGGCCGCGACTTCGGGCGGGAGGCCATCGACACGCTCGTGAAGCTGATGGAGGACCACCGGGAGTCCGTGGTGGTGATCGTGGCCGGTTACACGGCCGAGATGGAGCGCTTCCTGTCGGTCAACCCCGGTGTCGCGTCACGGTTCTCCCGGACCATCACCTTCAGCGACTACGTCCCCGAGGAGCTGCTGCGGATCGTGGAGCAGCAGGCCGAGGAGCACGAGTACCGGCTCGCCCCGGGCGCCGCCGAGGCGCTGCTGAAGTACTTCACTGCGATCCCCAAGGGCCCCGCCTTCGGCAACGGCCGTACGGCGCGGCAGACGTTCGAGGCGATGGTGGAGCGGCACGCGGGCCGGGTCGCCCAGTTCGCCGAGCCGGACAAGGACGACCTGACGCTGCTCTACCCGGAGGACCTGCCGGAGCTCCCCTGAGGCTCCCCGCCGGTCTCCCCGGGCGCGCCGTCGCGCGGGCCGGGTACGTCAGGTCTCAGCCGTGCCAGCAGCCGCGCGCGTTCCTCGGCGAAGGCCGGGTCCGCCTGGTAGTCGCTGTGTCCGAGGATCGGCGCGGGCAGCGGGTGCAGGGCGGTGCGTCCGTAGGCGAGGGGGTCCTTGAGGGCCTCCCGGTCGACCTGGGGGCCGCAGTCGCCGGGCAGCCGGACGGGGCCGCCGATGGGGTCGGTGGCGCGGTAGAGGTTGCGCCAGCAGTCCACCTCGCGGTGCAGGGAACTGAGCGAGGCCTCGCCGAAGTGGGCGGGGAACCAGCGTCCGTAGAGCCGCTCGAGCGGGGAGCCGTAGGTCAGCAGCGCGACCCTCTTGCGCACGGACGGCTTCAGCTGCCAGGCGGCTGCTGCCGCGAGCACGCTGCCCTGGGAGTGCCCGGAGAGCACCAGCCGGCCGCCGGTGGCGTGCGTCCAGGTCGCCATGCGCCAGGTCAGGTCCGGGACGGCGCGCTCGGCGTAGCAGGGCGGTGCGAAGGGGTGGGCGGCGCGCGGCCAGAAGGTGCCGACGTCCCAGAGGATGCCGATGGTGCGGCGGGCCGAGGCGTCCTTGTAGGCGCGCCGCCCCCAGGTGACGAAGAGGAGGAAGCCGAGGCCGATCAGCCAGGAACCGAGGGCCTGCGCGGTCTCGGCGCAGCCCCGCACGAAGGCGTACGTGCCGCGCGCGGCGTCGTCCGGTGCCTCCTCGGTGACGAGGGCGCCGACGAGTGCGCCGGCGCCGAGGAACAGGGTCACGGCGGAGGTGACGCCGACGACGCGGGGGGCGCGGTCGGTGAGGGAGGCCATGGCGCGGACGGTGGCGATGCGGCGGGTGCGGGCGAGGTCCTCGGGTTCCCCCGCGTAGTCGAGTTCGACCACGGCCGTCTCGCGGCGCCGCAGCATCCGGGTGCGCAGGGCCAGCCAGGCGACGAGGCACAGGAGCACGATCAGCAGGGGCGGGATCACGGACGACTGCCAGATCAGCAGGACGGGCGGGCCGAGCAGGGACTCGCCGGTGCCGCCCAGCCAGTCGGCGACGCGCTGGGCGACGCCGCCGGACATCACTCCGCCCAGCGCGCAGGCCAGCATGGCGACGGCGGGCCCGGCGAGGCCCCGCATCGCGGTGCGCCGGTCGGGGCGGGTGCGGTACAGGACGTGGGCGACCACCGCGAGGGCGACGACGATGAGGCCCTGGACCAGGGCGATGGCGCCGAACGTCATGTCGCCGGGCAGCCGCTCGTGCGAGTGCCAGCCGGGCCGTGACCATCCGGCGTACACCAGGGTGAGCGCGAGCAGGGCGAGCGAGCCGAGGGGCAGCAGGCGGACCGTGCCGCGGTCCAGGTGCCGGTCGATCAGGTGCTCGCTGCGGCCGCGTCGGCCGACGACCCAGACCACGGCCAGGACGCCGGTGACGAGCGCCGCCTCGATCAGCGCGCCGAGCGTCCGCAGGGCGGCGGGTCCGCCGGGGGCGCGGTCGTAGCGGGCGGCGGAGGTGCCGACGGCGGCCGCGACGGTCAGGAAACCCACGGCGGTGTGCGCGGCGCGCAGCCGGGCGACGAGCCTGCGTCCGTACCAGAATCCGGGCCGCCCGAGGCCGGTGCCGGTGGTCTCCTCGTCGGGCCCGGTGTCCCCGGTGGGGGGCTGCTGCGACTCGTAGGCGCTCCAGGTGCGGTGCGACAGGTACCAGAGGAGGCCGGTGAGCGCGGTGGGCACGAGTCCCGCCAGGGCGAGGCGCCGTCCGGGCTGGCTCCACCAGCCGTCGTGGGACACGTCCGGTGACAGGAATCCCAGCCAGCTGTGGCTCTCGGCGCAGGCGCGGGCCCCGGCGCACTGCCAGGCCGTCAGATCGAGGGCGACCTCGCAGGCCCCGGCGACGAAGAGCACGGTGAGGCTGAGTCCGGTGAGGCGGACCAGCAGCCCGTACAGCCGGACCGTGCGCGGCCGGCCGCGGGTGGTGGGGCGCATCCAGTGGGCGAGGTTGACGACCATGAAGGGGAGCAGGAGGAGCCACAGGGCGCGGGAGCCGTTGCCGGAGGTGAGGTTGCACCAGACGTAGGCCTCGGGGACGGGTTCGTCTCCGCGCTCGCCGGGTCGGCGCTCGGCGTCGGCGTCGGCGGCGCGCCGGTAGACGGCGGCCGTCTCGTCACCCGTGATCCGGACCGTGCGCGGATCGTCCAGCATCTCCTGGGGCGTCGTGCCCCCCACCCCGTGGACCAGGAGTTCGAGGGCGGCCCCGGCTCGTCCGGACCGCTGTGCGGGGGCGTCGGGCGCTCCCGTGGGAATCTGCTCTCGCGCACGTTCCACTGTTCCGCTCTTCCCCCGGGGGATGCCCGTTCGGCGCGTGTCATGTGCAGGATCAGGATCTCCTTTCCGGGGTGCGCCTACACCTGAAGCCGCCGAATCTCCCCGATACGTGTGACGGGCGCGTACGGAGGGTGCCGCGGGACGGGTGTGGCGGGGACGCGGGCAGTGGCGCGGTGGGCGGCGCCACGTGCGAGGATGGGACGTCCTTCGCGCGGGGGACGGGGAGAACGTCCTCGTCACGGCCGGTGCGCAGGGCGGTGCGGAGACCTGCGGCGAAAGGACCGGAGCGGACGTGAGTGAGAATCAGAACCTCCTCGCGGAGCAGCGGCGCGCTCTGATCCTGGACGAGGTGCGGCGCCGGGGCGGTGTCCGGGTGAACGAGCTGACCCGCAAGCTCGGCGTCTCCGACATGACGGTCCGTCGTGACCTCGACGCCCTGGCCCGTCAGGGCGCGGTGGAGAAGGTGCACGGCGGTGCGGTGCCGCTCGTCGAGGCGAGCACGCACGAGCCGGGGTTCGAGGCCAAGTCGGGTTTGGAGCTGACCGCCAAGGAGGACATCGCGCGGGCCGCCGCCGAGCTGGTCGCGCCGGGCAGCGCGATCGCCCTGTCCGGTGGTACGACGACCTACGCGCTCGCCCATCGGCTGCTCGACGTCCCCGATCTGACGGTGGTCACGAACTCGGTGCGGGTGGCCGACGTCTTCCACGCGGCGCAGCGCACCTCCGGCCAGCGGCAGGGCGCGGCCACGGTGGTGCTGACCGGCGGGGTGCGCACTCCGTCCGACTCGCTGGTCGGGCCGGTCGCCGATCAGGCCATCGGGGCGCTCCACTTCGACGTCCTGTTCCTCGGCGTGCACGGCATATCGGTGGAGGCGGGCCTGTCGACGCCCAACCTCGCGGAGGCGGAGACCAACCGGCGGCTCGTGCAGTCCGCGCGCCGGGTCGTGGTGGTCGCCGACCACACCAAGTGGGGCACGGTCGGGCTGAGTTCGTTCGCCGCGCTGGAGCAGGTCGACACGCTGGTGACGGACGCGGGGCTGCCCGCCGAGGCGCGCGCGGAGGTTTCCGAGCACCTCAGGCGTCTGGTGGTGGCCGGTGCGCCGGGGGACGGTACAGACATCTGACGGGACGGCGGCTATCGTGGCGCTCCCCGCCGCGTCCGGCACGCGGCCGCGCTCCCGTGCTGTCCCGCAGCGCCGCTCCACCCGTCCGTGATGCTCGCCTACGCCCGGGGTCCATCCCCGCGAGGGGGTCTCGTCCATGGCACGCCGTCTGCGCCCGGTCGGAGTCGACTTCACCGAGACCGCTCCGGTGCGTCTGGTGTTCGCACGTGAGGTGGCGGCGCCTCCCGGGGCGCTGTTCCGGGCGCTGGCCGAGGACACGGCGGGCTGGTCCGAGTGGTTCTCCGCGGTGGTCTCGGCCCGGCCGACGGACGACGGCGCGGGCCGCGAGGTACGTCTGCGGGGCGGGGCCCGTTTCCAGGAGACCGTGCTGGCCGCGCGGCCGGACGAGGTGTACGCGTACCGGGTCGACGCGACGAACGTGCCCGGTGCCCTCGCCCTGGCCGAGGAGTGGCGGCTGACGCCGGTCGGGACGGGCACCCGCGTGCGGTGGATCTTCGCCGCCGACGGGACGGCGTTGTTCCGGTTCGCCCTGGGGACGGCGAGGACGGGGCTGGGCCGGGCCTTCCGCGACGCGGTGACCACCCTGGACCGGCGGCTGGCGTCGGCCCGCGCGTAGGCGGACCGCCCGGCCCCCGGGGCCGGGCGTCTCAGTCCGTCCAGACCCCCGTGGCCAGCAGGTTGTCGATGACCGCGGCGAAGGGCGCGATGTCCAGCCCCTGTCCGGCGAGCCACGCGTCGGAGTAGTACTTGTCGAGGTAACGGTCCCCGGGGTCGCAGATCAGGGTCACGACGCTGCCCGTGCGGCCGTCGGCGACCATCTCGGCGACGATCTTCAGCGCGCTCCACAGGCCGGTGCCGGTGGAGCCGCCCGCCTTGCGGCCTATGGCCCGCTCCAGCGCCCGTACGGCCGCGACGCTCGCCGCGTCCGGGACCTTCATCATCCGGTCGACGGCCCCGGGCACGAAGCTCGGCTCCATGCGCGGCCGGCCGATGCCCTCGATCCGCGAGCCGTGCTCCGTGGTGACGGTGGTGTCGCCGGTCGTCCAGCCCTCGAAGAAGCACGAGTTCTCCGGGTCGGCGACGCAGACGCGGGTGTCGTACTGCATGTAGTGCACGTACCGGGCGAGGGTCGCCGAGGTGCCTCCGGTGCCGGCCGTGGCGACGATCCAGGCCGGCTCCGGGAACCGCTCAAGCTCCAGCTGGCGGAAGATGGACTCGGCGATGTTGTTGTTGCCGCGCCAGTCCGTGGCCCGTTCCGCGTAGGTGAACTGGTCCATGTAGTGGCCGCCGGTCTCCACCGCGAGGGCGGCCGACTCCTCGTACATGGTGCGGGGGTCGTCCACGAAGTGGCACCGCCCGCCCTGGAACTCGATGAGCCGGCACTTCTCGGCGCTCGTCGTACGCGGCATCACCGCGATGAAGGGCACCCCGACGAGTCCGGCGAAGTACGCCTCGGAGACGGCCGTCGAGCCGCTGGACGCCTCGATGACCGGCCGGCCCGGCCGGATCCAGCCATTGCACAGTCCGTACAGGAACAGGGAACGGGCGAGGCGGTGCTTGAGGCTGCCGGTGGGGTGCGTGGACTCGTCCTTGAGGTAGAGGTCGATGCCCCACCTCTCGGGCAGCGGGAAGCGCAGCAGATGCGTGTCGGCCGAGCGGTTGGCGTCCGCCTGCACCTTGCGGACGGCTTCTTTGAGCCACTTCCGGTACTCGGGGTCGCTGTGGTCGACGTCGAGCGTGGCCCTGGGGCGGGCGGGCCGTGCCTGGTGAGTGGTGCTCACGGCGGGGCTCCTTCGGATAGCGCCGACGCCGGTTCACGCGGTCGGACACCTCGATCATAAACACCTTCCGCACGCTTCTCACCTGCATAAACGCATCTTTGAGCGCCTCAAAGGGACCCCTGGGGAGCGAGCGGGCGCAGGGGCCCGGGGGGCGCATCCCGGCGAGTGCTCCCACCAGCCCCGCCGCCTCGTCTCGCGCACTGGTGCTGGGCGCCGGGTGCGGGCAGACTGCACCGCACGGGGCGGCCTTCCCGGACGGGACGCACACTGGACAAAAGGGGAACCCGGCGGCTCCCGGCAGGGGTCGCGACGCCGGGCATGACGCTGGATCACGAGCACAGCCGAACCGCGCAAGGGGGCGGGACATCATGGCGGAGCCGGAGTTCACGGCCAGGGGTGTGCGGATCGGGAAGCGGCTGCGTTCGCTCACCCGGGCCGGTCAGGTCCGGATCAGCGACGGCAGGCTGGAGTTGCTGACCAGCTACGGCAGCGAGATCGACAGCGCCCCGGTGCAGGCGGTGCGCGCGTCGAAGCCCTGGTTCGCCCACGACGACCGCGCGCTCGCCGACGTCAACGGAACCCGCTATCTCCTCACCCTGGGCGACCACGACCCCGCCCCGGGCGAGTCGGGTCCGCCCCCGGCGAGCCGGTTCATCGAGGCCGTGCGCAGAGCGGCGGGGCGTGGGGGCTGAGCGTGCCGCGAGTTGCGGGACGGGACCCGCTGGGCCACGCTGGTCCCACATCACTCTGGGTTTACCGGCGATAACGCTGAAGAACCAGCCCGCCGGCCACCTCAGCAGGCGGCCGTTCCACTCAGCCACTCTGCTGGATCCGATCTCCGTCTTCTTCCGGACCTCATTCGGGGAGTCGCAGCCGTGATCAGCGAGCCAAGCAGGCATTGCACGGTGGAGCTCCAAGCCCTGCCGTCGCGGATCGGCCAGGTCCGCAGAATCGTATCTGCGCAGTTGCGCTACTGGCATATGGACGCCCTGATAGACCGGGCGGCGCTCGGCGTGACGGAACTGCTGAGCAACGTCCACCGGCACGCCGAGCCCGACAAGACGTGCACCGTGGAGATCGAGCTGCTGCTCGACCGCCTCACGGTCTCCGTGCGCGACCACGACCCCCGCCTTCCCGAGGTGCAGGACGCGGAACAGTCCGACACCTGCGGACGCGGGCTCGCCATGGTCGCCGCGGTGAGCGAGAGCTGGGGTGTGCGCCCGGACGGCGACACGGGCAAGGTTGTGTGGTTCACGCTTCCGGCGTCCGAGCCGGCGGTGTCGGTGCCCGTCATCCCGGCCTACGACGCGGCCCGCGAACCCGCGCACCGGCACACCGTCGACGCGCGCAGGGAACACGCTCCCGCCCGGTCCGCCGTTGCCGGCTGACCGGGCGGTGACCGTCCCCGCGCACCAGCGCCCCGGCCGGGGGGGGGGGCCCCCCCCCCCCCCCGGGGGGGGCCCCCCCCCGGCGGGGGGGGGCCCCCCCGCGCCCCCCCCCCCCGCCCCCCCCCCCCCCCCCCCCCCCCCCCCCCCCGGGCCCCGCCGCCCC